>JAZSCF010000090.1:0-3050 GCA_045602785.1 Acutalibacteraceae bacterium | reverse complement strand
TAATATGAACCGTGAATTTATTTTCAAGTTGTGCAAAGAAAGATACGGAACCGAGCCGGATTATCCCTTTAATGATATGTATAACTCCGCAGTTTTGCGTCATTGCGATACCCGCAAGTGGTATGGTATTATTCTGAATGTTTCGCCAAAGGTGTTTGGACTTTTGGGAGATGAAAAGGTTGACGTTATCAATCTTAAAATTGACCCGATTATGATGGGTTCGTTTTTACAGGAAAAAGGAATTTTTCCTGCCTATCATATGTCAAAAACTTGCTGGATATCTGTCTTGCTTGACGGGTCTGTCAGTGAAGAAACGTTGTCTTTTTTGATTGATATTAGTTTTGAACTGACCAGTAAAAAGAGCAAAAAATAGTTCTGGAGCATAAAAATGAGTGAATTTAAACGCTGTAAATGGTGCAACCTTAAAAATCCCATATACATAAAATACCACGACGAAGAGTGGGGCGTGCCGAATTTTGATGAGCAGTATTTATTTGAAATGCTGATTCTCGAATCTTTTCAGGCAGGGCTTTCTTGGGAATGTGTGCTTAACAAGCGTGAGGCTTTTCGCAAAGCCTTTGATGGCTTTGATGCTGAAAAGATTGCTAATTATGACGATAATAAAATTGCCGAGCTACAAAACAATAAAGACATTATTCGCAACAAACTGAAAATTCGGGCAGCGGTAAATAACGCAAAAATCTTTTTAGAAATTCAAAAAGAATACGGTAGTTTCCGTGGGTATGTGAAAGGGTTTACAGGCGAACAGCAGATTATAGAGGTAGACAAAACCACATCGTCTTTATCGGATGCTTTGTCCTCGGACCTTAAAAAGCGTGGAATGAAATTTGTGGGCAGTACCATTATTTATTCTTATCTGCAGGCAATCGGCGTTATTTCCTCGCATGAGAAAGAATGTTTTATGTATAAAGGATAATTTTATGGCAAAGACAATGAAAATCACAGCAATTCTATCCTTGCTGTTAACGGTAATTTGCACTCTGTTGCATATTAAAACAGCAAATAATATTCTGCTCACGTTGGCAATTACCTTTGGAACAATCGCATACCATTTTTGTATGCGGTTGCTTGTGGGCGAGGTTATAAACGCATTACTGCACAATAAAGTAGATTACAACAAAAAGTGGTTTAAGGTCGGCAAAACCGAGCTGAGTTTATACAACAAACTCAAAGTTAAGAACTGGAAAGGTAAAATGCCAACCTATGATAAATCACTTTTTGACTCGGGCGAGCATTCGTGGGGTGAAATCGCACAGGCGATGTGTCAGTCGGAAATTGTTCACGAAACAATAGTTGCCTTCAGTTTTTTGCCGATTATTTCAGCCGTTTGGTTCGGTTCACTGCCTGTTTTTATCATCACATCGGTTTTATCCGCAGGGTTCGACCTTATGTTTGTTGTTATGCAAAGATATAACCGTCAGCGCATTATTAAACTAATAAAGAGATATGAGAAAGGCGTAGGTTCGAGTGAAAAATCTTTATGAAAAAAGCAAAATTAGGTTTGCTCTTACTTGGATTATTAGTTATGTAATCGGCGCAAGCTGTACCGATGAGTTATCAAGGCTTGTGAATATGGAGAAAAGCATAACTGTCATTTTTCTTGTCATTATGACGGCGGTTGCTCTTATTTGGATGAAAAAGAATGATTTGTTTCGTGAGTTCGGTCTTTGCAGAGCAGAGATTAGCCCTAAAAGACTACTATACTATATTCCGCTTACCGTTATTGCATCCTGCAATCTGTGGTTTGGCGTTACGGTAAATTACAAGTGGTACATAACCGTTTTTCATATTCTCAGTATGATTCTTGTGGGATTTTTGGAGGAGATTATTTTCCGCGGCTTCTTGTTTAAGGCAATGGCGGAAAATAATTTAAAATCTGCAATTATCGTTTCAAGCATTACCTTTGGTATCGGGCATTTTGTGAACCTTATTAATGGTAGCGGTGCTAAACTTTTACCTAATATTTGTCAGGTTATATCGGCTATTGCAATAGGCTATTTGTTTGTGGCTTTGTTCTATAAGACCAAAAGCTTGTGGGCACCGATTATCGCTCACACCGTTATCAATTCACTTAGTGCCTTTGCCGTAGATATTACGAACACACAGCAAATTATTACATCCGCCGTTATATCGATTATTGCGGTAATTTATGGAACGTTTATATTAAGAAACAGAGGAAAAGCGTATGCAGAAAATTAAAATAACCGTAATGCGAAAAGCACGGTATGATGATTTGATTGAAAAATATGAAAACCCCATAGAACACCCTTGCGACTTACAAGAAGGACAAGCGTTTATATGCGTGGGATGGCAAAAGCCTGAAGGATTTTGTGATAGTGCGTGGGAGAGTGTTTCGCCATTTGTTATGACACTTGCTCACGGTGGCGAAAATTTCTATGATGGATGGATGAAGAACCCGAAATCTGCAATGATTTCTTGCAATGACGGTTTTCGTCCCGTAAGTTTTTTGATTGAAGTTATAGAGTAAGGAGATTACTATGTTAAAATTTATCTGCTACCCAAAATGCACCACTTGCCAAAGAGCAAAGAAGTGGTTGGACGATAATAAAATTAAATATGAGTTAAGAGATATTAAACTCGACAATCCCACACTTGAAGAATTGACAGAGTGGTATAACAAAAGCGGATTACCAATTAAGAAGTTCTTTAATACAAGCGGTCTGCTTTATAAATCATTAGACCTTAAAAACAAACTCCCCGAAATGAGCGAGGAAGAAATGCTAAAACTTCTTGCAACCGACGGTATGCTTGTGAAAAGACCGTTGCTTATAAGCGATGATTATGTCCTTGTTGGTTTTAAGGAAACTCAGTGGGAAAATATAAAATAATTTGTCGCTTGTCATGCGACCTAACCTCTCTTTTATTGGTGTACAATGATGACATCAAATGAAAGAGAGGTTTTTATTATGAAAAACACAAACAAAAATAACATTACTGAACTCGTATTTATTTTGGACCGTAGTGGTTCTATGTCAGGTCTTGAGAGCGACACAATCGGCGGTTTTAAC
>JAZSCF010000089.1:0-41720 GCA_045602785.1 Acutalibacteraceae bacterium | reverse complement strand
ATAATACTTTAAAAATGGTATAATAAATAAAATTTACACATTGTTAATCAATCTTTTTAATTGTAGTTTAAAATAAAAGGGGTGAAGCTTTTGTTTGGGTATATTAAAGTATCAAAAGGAGAACTTAAAATTAAAGAATACGAGCTTTATCGCGGTGTTTACTGTACGCTTTGCAAGGTGTTAGGCAAAAACTATGGCTTAGTTTCCCGTTTTACTTTGAATTACGATTTTACATTTTTAGCGCTTTTAAACTTATCGCTTAAAGACGGTTGTGATAAATTTTCCAAAAAAGGCTGCACATTTAACCCTTTAAAAAAGTGTAATTTTTGCAATAATACTGATGGTTTCCAAATGCCTGCCGCAGCTGCAATGATTATGACATACTATAAATTGCTTGATAATATTGCAGATGAAAAAGGCATCAAAAAATTTTTTTATTTGTCACTTTTACCTTTTATAAAATCCGCAAACAAAAAGGCTTCAAACAAGTATCCTGATATTGAAAAAATCATTTCCGATTATATAACTAAACAAAACGCGTTAGAAAAAGAAAACTGTACCGATACTGATATGGCGGCAGACCCAACTGCAGTTGCGCTTTCGAAAATTTTAATGTTATGTAGTGATGACTGCTCTCAAAAGCGTGTTTTGGAGCGTTTGGGTTATTGTTTAGGCAGATATATTTATTTAGCAGATGCTTTTTTTGATTTTGAAAAAGATATTAAAACAGGTAGTTATAATGTGCTTAAAAATAAGCCTATTGATGAAACCGAAAACTATACAAAATCACAAATCTATTTTTGTATAAACGAAGCAACAAAAGCTTTTGAGCTTTTAAATATTAAAAAATATAAAACAATACTTGGCAATATTCTTTATTTAGGTTTAGAGGATACAATGCAAAAGGAGAATAAACAATGAACGACCCTTATAAAATTTTAGGTGTTGATAGAAACGCTAGCGATGATGAAATTAAGGATGCGTACCGCAAATTAGCAAGAAAATATCACCCTGATAATTATGGAGATAATCCGCTTTCTGATTTAGCGGAAGAAAAAATGCAAGAAATTAACGAGGCTTATGACGCTATAGTTAATATGCGTAAGGGCGGTAAAAATAAGAATAGCGGATACGAGAATACTAATTCTGATTTTCCTGAAATCCGTAGACTCATTTCACAAAATCGTTTAGAACAAGCACTCGAATTATTAGACGGCGTACCACCGCACGAAAGAAACGCTGAATGGTACTTTTTAAACGGTACAGTTCAGTATAGACGTGGTTGGTTTGATCAGGCTTATACTAGCTTTGCTACCGCTTCGCGTATGGACCCTTCTAATATGGAATACCGCAATGCAGTTACCAATGCACAAAGACAGTCTACACGCCAGCACAATAACCCTTACCGTACTTACGGTGGCGGCGGTTGTAATAGTTGTGATGTTTGTCAATCTCTTATTTGCGCTGACTGTTGCTGTGAATGTATGGGCGGCGACTTTATCAGATGTATTGGGTGCGGTTGATGAAAACAGTTAATAAAATTACGCTGAGTGCCGTTTTAGCGGCACTTTCAGCAGTTTTAATGCTTGTTTCTTACTTTCCGTATTTAACCTATGCGGTACCTGCTGTGGCAGGGTTATTTATAATGGTTGTCGTTATAGAAATAAACTGTAAATGGGCTTTTTTAAGCTATTTATCTGCTTCTTTTTTGACGTTTTTATTTGCTGAAACCGAAAGCAAACTTATGTTTATTTGCTTTTTTGGTTTTTACCCAATAATTAAATGCTTAATTGAAAGAATTAATAAACCTGTTATTGAGCTATTGATAAAGCTTGTTGTTTTCAATATATGTGTAATTACCATTTACAAGCTTTTAGCACAAATTTTTATGGTTACATTTGAAGATTTTACTGTTTTAAAACAATATGGTGAAATTATTCTTTTAGTTGCTGCAAATTTAGTTTTTGTGATTTATGATGTTGCGGTTTCACGAATGGCTATTTTTTATAGTGAAACTATTCATTCTAAAATTGCCAAACTTTTTAAAAGGTAATTAGCTATGAAAATTACTGATTTTAAATTTGTAAGGTTAGAAACTGTTACTTCTACTAACGATTACCTTAAAAACCTTGTGAAGCAAGGAAATTGTGAGCCGACAATTGTTATTGCTGAATCGCAAACAAAGGGTAGGGGTACTAAAAGCCGTAGTTTTATATCTGAAAAAGGCGGACTTTATTTAAGTATATTATTACCGCCTTGTGACCCACGGTTTATTACACCGATGACCGCAGTTGCTGTAAGTGAAACGGTTGAACAAATCAGCGGTAAAGCCACCCAAATTAAGTGGGTAAATGATATTTATTTAAACGGTAAAAAACTTTCGGGAATACTATGTGAAACTGTGTTTTCTAATAATAACGATACGCCTTATGTTATTGTAGGTATTGGCGTAAATTTATTTAAACCAAATGATGATTTTTCGCCCGAGATTAAAGATATCGCAATTTCGCTTTTTGACTCGTTTGATTACGAAATTAAAGAAAGATTTATTAATAATTTAGTAAATAACTTTCTTGATTTTTTTAATTCCCTAAGTGATAAAAGCTTTTTAGAAAAATATCGCGATAAGAATTTTGTTTTAGGAAAAAGTGTTACTGTTATTTTAAACAACACCGAAACCGATGCTGTAGCAATTTCTATAGATGATGAATGTAGACTTGTTGTAAAGTTTTCAGATGGTACTGAAAAAGCACTTAATTCAGGTGAAATAATACTAAAAAAGTAAAGCGAAGAGACTTGTGTTTTAAGTTTCTTTGCTTTTTGTTTATAAATTGGCAAATTTGACCATAATACTAATATTACATACTTGACAAAAGGGCATAATTAATAGTAATATATTATAAGATATATATTAAATGGATTTTTATGCCTTTTTGTAGGTTTACTTATTTTTTAAATTTTAAATTGGAGGGAATTATGCCTGAAAAAAAGTCAAATAAAGATGTTAAAAAATTTGATAATGTAAAACAAAAAAACACAAAACAAAAAACTAAAAAAACAACAGGTAAAACAAATAATTTTAATAAAAAAACAAGCATTAAAAATAAACCAACTGCTCCTAAAACTAAAAAAAGCCCTGTAAAAATTATTCCTTTGGGCGGTCTATTGGAAATAGGTAAAAACATCACGCTTTATGAGTATGAAGGCGATATGTTTTTAGTTGACTGCGGTATGGCATTTCCTGATGAAGAGATGCCGGGTATTGATATAGTTATTCCTGATTTTTCTTATATTTTAGAAAATAAAGATAAAATTAAAGGTTTAGTTGTTACTCACGGTCATGAAGACCATATTGGTGCTATTCCGTATTTATTGCGTGAATTTAATTTACCGATTTATGCAACACGCCTTACAATAGGATTGATAGAAGGTAAGCTGCGTGAACACAAGCTACTTGATAGCGCAAAGCTTAATACGGTAGCTCCAGGCGAAACTGTTAATTTGGGTAAATTTAGTGTTGAGTTTATTCACGTTAATCATTCAATACCTGATGCAGTAGGTTTTGCAATTAAATGTCCTGCAGGTACTGTTGTACACATGGGCGACTTTAAGATAGACACAACACCTATTGATGACTATGTTATAGATTTTGCACGTTTTGCCGAGCTTGGTAAAAAGGGTGTACTTGCAATGCTTTCGGACTCTACTAATGCCGAAAGACCGGGATACACTTCTTCCGAAAAGCTTGTTGGGGGTTCTTTTTCGAACCTATTCAAAAAAGCGGAAGGCAGAAGAATTATTGTTGCAACATTTTCTTCAAACATTCACCGTATGCAGCAGATTATTGATGAGGCTGTTAAGTGTTGCAGAAAGGTTGCAATTTCGGGTAGAAGTATGCTAAACGTTGTGAACGTTGCAGCCGAGCTTGGTTATTTAAAGCTTCCAAGTAATGTTTTGATAGATATTGAAGCTATTCGTAATTATCCGCCTGAACAAATAGTAATTATAACTACAGGTAGTCAGGGTGAGCCAATGTCTGCTTTGCATAGAATGGCATTTTCCGACCACCGACAAGTTGCAATTATGCCTGATGATATGATAATTATCTCAGCTACACCAATACCGGGTAATGAAAAATTTGTTGATAAGGTTGTTAATGAGCTTATAAAACGCGGTGCCGAAGTTGTGTATGAGCGTATGTATGATGTTCACGTTTCGGGACACGCTTGCAGTGAAGAGTTAAAGCTTATGATGAGCATTGTTAAGCCTAAATATTTTATCCCAGTACACGGCGAGCAAAAGCATTTAGTGAAGCATAAATTATTAGCTGAGGAAATGGGAATACCCAGCAAAAACATTGTAATACCCATTAACGGCGCTGTAATTGAAGCAAGCAAAAAAGAAATAAAATGTAGCGAAACCGTACCCGCGGGCAGAGTATTTGTAGATGGCTTAGGTGTTGGCGATGTTGGAAGTATTGTGCTTCGTGACCGTAAACATTTATCGGATAATGGTCTTATTGTTATCGCGGTTTCTATTGATAAAGTTACAGGTGAAGTTGTAGCAGGACCCGATATTGTTTCGCGCGGATTTGTTTATGTTAAAGAGTCGGAAGACCTTATGAATATGATTGAAGATGTTGTGTGTGACGTTTTAGAGCGTTGCTATATTCACAACATCCGCGATTGGAATACTATTAAAACTAAAATCAAAGATGGTGTTTCAAGATTTTTGTTTACCAAAACTAAACGAAGTCCGATGATTTTACCAATGATTATGGAGGTTTAAAATGAAGGTTATATTATTACAAGACGTTAAAGGACACGGCAAAAAAGGTCAGTTATGTAATGTATCTGATGGTTATGCCAGAAACTTTTTACTCCCTAAAAAATTAGCTGTTGAAGCAGGCAACTCTGCTATGAATGAACTTAAAAACCGCGAGTCTGCCGCAGCACACCATAAGCAAGAAGAAATTGATAAGGCGACTGCTACCGCTAAGCTTTTAGAAGGTAAAACCGTTACTATTTCTGCAAAAGCAGGTTCTAATGGTAAGCTTTTCGGTTCGGTTACTTCTAAAGAAATTGCTTCACAAATCAAAACTGAATTAGGCATTGAAATTGATAAAAAGAAAATGAGTGTTGCCGATATTAAAAATTTTGGTGAATACACTGCAGAAATTAAACTTCACCAAGGAATTATTGCAAAAATTACTGTAAAGGTAACGGAATAATAATGGCTGATAATAATTTAATATATAATCTTGATGGTCAAAGGGCTCCGTATTCTGCTGAAGCAGAGCAGGCGGTTTTAGGCTCTATAATTGTAGACCCTTCCTGCCTTAACGAGATTGCCGTAGGTATGAAGCCTGAATATTTTTATTTTGAGCATCACCAAAAAATATATAATGTTTTGTCAACTATGTACGAGCTTAGCCAAGCTATAGACTTTGTATCGGTACTTGAAAAGCTTAAAAAAGAAGGGGTATACGATGAAACAGGCGGTAAGGAATATCTTACTCAGCTTGCTCAAACTGTACCTACTTCCGCAAATGTAATCTCGTATGTATCTATTATTCGCGAGCGCTACTATGCAAGAGCACTTTTAAAAGCTGCGCAAAACATTATTAAAGATATTGATGAAAATACTGAAGATTCTTCAAAACTTATCGATAATGCCGAGCAACAGATTTACGAAATCCGTCAAGGTAGGGAAGTAAGCGGTCTAACACATATTAAGAGTGTTATTGAAAATGAGACCTATGACCGTCTTGCAAAAATGTCTGACCCTGTTACAAGAAATGATTATATCGGTATTCCGTCAGGTATTGGCGAGCTTGATAAAATGATAACAGGTCTTAATAAATCCGACCTTATTATTTTGGGTGCGCGTCCTGGTATGGGTAAAACATCTTTTGCGCTTAATATTGCACGAAATGTTGCTATACAATCGGGTAAAACGGTATGCTTTTTCTCACTTGAAATGACTCGCGACCAATTAGCACAGCGTATGCTTTCAAGTGAAGCGGGTATCAAAAGTGAAAAGCTAAGAACGGGTGACCTTACTCCTGACGAGTGGACAAGACTTGCTCAAGCGGGCGAACACCTTTCGCAATCGAATTTATACTTCGATGAAACTTCAGATATTACTGTTCCTCAAATGAAAGCTAAGCTTAGAAGAATGAAAAAGGTTGACCTTGTTGTTATTGACTATTTAGGTCTAATGAAATCTGCTAAAGCAAAAGAAAACCGTGTTCAAGAAGTATCTGAAATTACTCGCAACCTTAAAATTATGGCTAAGGATTTAGGCGTACCTGTAATTTGCTGTGCACAGTTGTCGCGTGGTACTGAAGCTAAAGGTAAATCGCACCGTCCTGCGCTTTCCGATTTGCGTGAATCCGGCTCAATTGAACAAGATGCTGATATAGTTTTATTCCTTTATCGTGATACTTACTACGACAGTGAGAAAACTGATGATGAGGATAGAAGCGATCCAAATAAGGCAGAATGTATTGTAGCAAAAAACCGTCACGGTGAAATTGGTACTATTGATATGCATTGGGATGGTCAGTTTACAAGATTTACTTCTGTGGATGTGTTCAGATAATGTTAGATTTAATTTTAAAGGCGAATGATAACTTTAAGCTCTTTAATAGCGGTGATACCGTTACTGTGGCGCTTTCGGGCGGTGCAGATTCTGTTGCACTTTTACACGCCTTAGTTTCTTTAAAAAAAGATCTTGGCATTACGGTTAACGCGGCGCATTTAAATCACTCTATTAGGGGTGAAGAAGCAGACCGTGACCAAAAATTTGCTACTGATTTTTGCAAAGCTTTAGGTGTTGAGTTATTTTGTGAAAAAATTGATGTTCCAAAATATGCGAATGATAATCATTTAAGCTTGGAGCTTGCTGCAAGGGAAGTAAGGTACGACTTTTTAAATCGCGTTGCCATTTCTAAAATTGCAACTGCACATACCGCGAGCGATAACCTTGAAACATTAATTTTTAATTTAACACGCGGCACAGCACTTAAAGGTCTTTGCGGAATACCGCCAAAACGGGATAATATTATAAGACCGATAATTTTTTGCACTCGATACGATGTAGAAAATTATTGTGAAAAAAATAATTTAAACTTTGTTACTGATAGTACAAATTTATCGGACGATTATTCCCGTAATAAAATTAGGCATAATGTAATTCCTGTATTAAAAGAACTTAATAAAGGTGCTGAATTATCCGCAGTTCGTACCGCACAATTAATTGCAGAAGATAACGATTTTTTAGAAACATCTGCTAAAGAAGCTTTGTTTAGTTCATTAACCGATGACGGTGTTTTGATAAATGGAATATGTGATCTACATACCGCAATTGCCAAAAGGGTTATTAAACTGTATTTTGCTATAAACTATCCCGAAATTACGCTTGAAAATCACCACATAAACAGTGTTTATTCAATTTGTGTAGATGGTTGTGGTAAAGTTAATTTGCCTGCTTGCGTTTTTGCAGAGGTTAAAAACGGTATGCTAACTTTGTATGATACCGAAGATAAGAAAGCTCCCGAATTTTCTGTCGTAATAAAAGAAACTAAATTTGTTAATAATTTGTTCTCAAATGACATTCTCGATTGTGATAAGATAGTAGGCAAGCTGACAGTTCGCACAAGGCTTGAAGGGGATAGCATTAGACTTTACAATCGCGGTTGCACTAAATCTCTTAAAAAGCTTTATTGCGAATGTAAGATACCTTTAAAAGTTCGGAATCACTTACCTGTTATCGCAGATGAAAAAGGCGTTGTTTGGGTTCATAATATTGGAGTTGCATCAAGATGTGCAGTTTCAAAAACAACAAAAAATATATTTAAAATAGATGTTAATGATAGGTGAAGTTATGAAAAAGGATTTTAAAGAAATACTTGTTAGCGAACAAGAAATTAAAGAAATTTGCGAAAGATTAGGCAAAGAAATTTCTCGTGATTACGAAGGAAAAAAGCTTTTGCTTGTAAGTGTTCTTAAAGGCGGCGTTGTATTTATGGCAGACCTTATGAGAAACATTACTTGTGACTGTATGATTGACTTCCTTTCGGTGTCATCCTACAATGGTGTTAAGACCACTGGTCACGTTGCTTTTAAGAAAGATTTAGACATAAATCCCGAGGGTTGTGATATCCTTATAGTTGAGGATATTCTTGATTCCGGTATAACTCTTACTTATCTTAAAAAAGTTCTTGCGGACCGCAATGCTAACAGCATTAAGATTTGCACCTTTTTGGATAAACCCACTAATCATAAAATCGAAATTGAGGCTGATTATGTTGGTAAGGTAGTGCCTGATGAATTTGTTGTAGGTTACGGTCTTGATTACAACGAAAAATACAGAAACCTACCTTTTGTAGCAGTACTAGCCCCTGAAGTATATTCATAAATTAAGGAGAATACTCTTGAAAAAGAATTTAAAAAACACACTTTTATTTATTGGAATTCCGATAATACTTATTTTATCAATAGTTTTTGTATCGGGACTCAATAAAAACACCAAGCAAAAGAAATATTACGAAATTGTTGAAATGGTAAAATCTAACGAGATTTCGGAATATGAGTTAAATCTTTACAACGGCGAGCTTATTTATAAGGTTCGCGGTGAAGATGTTAAATACCGTTTCACAATAGCTGACCCTAAGATTTTCTATAACGATGTTAATGAGGCAGTTACCAAAATCAACGAAAAAAATAAGGGTACTGACAATATCATTAAATACAACTACAAGCGTGGTAATCAAAATGCTTGGATAAGTAATTTATTACCCACAATATTACTTATTGCAGGTATCGCTGTATTCTGGATTTTCATTATGAAGCGAATGGGCGGTATGATGGGTGCAGACCGCACTATGAACTTTGGTAAATCACGCGCTAAAAAGGCGGATAATCGTAAAAAAACCACATTTGCCGATGTTGCAGGTGCCGAAGAAGAAAAGGAAGAAATGGTTGAGATTGTTGACTTCCTTAAAGACCCTAAAAAATTTAACGAATTAGGCGCCCGTATTCCTAAGGGTGTACTTTTAATGGGCCCTCCAGGTACAGGTAAAACTCTTTTAGCACGTGCAGTTGCAGGTGAAGCAGGTGTTCCGTTCTATTCAATTTCGGGTTCTGATTTTGTTGAAATGTATGTTGGCGTTGGTGCTTCTCGTGTTAGAGATTTGTTCCAGGAAGCAAAGAAAGAAGCTCCTGCAATAGTATTTATTGATGAAATTGATGCTGTTGGTCGTCAACGTGGAGCAGGTCTTGGTGGTGGTCACGATGAACGTGAGCAAACTCTTAACCAATTACTTGTTGAAATGGATGGCTTCGGTGTTAATGAAGGTATAATTGTTATGGCGGCAACAAACCGACCCGATATACTTGATAAGGCGCTCTTACGTCCAGGACGTTTTGACCGTCAAATTATGGTTAACTATCCTGATGTTAAGGGTAGAGAAGAAATACTTAAGGTTCATTCTCGCGGAAAGCCTTTAGGACCCGATGTTAACCTTAAAACCATTGCAAAAAATTCGTCAGGCTTTACAGGTGCTGACCTTGAAAACCTTTTGAATGAATCTGCATTATTGGCGGTTCGACACGGTAAAAAGGCTATCACTCAGGAAGAAATAGAAGAAGCAACAATTAAGGTTATTATGGGCGCTGAAAAGAAATCGCACATAGTTTCTGATAAGGATAAAATGATTACTGCTTATCATGAAGCAGGTCATGCAATTGTTTCTTACTTCTTGCCAACACAGGACCCTGTACACCAAATTTCAATTATAAAACGCGGCATGGCGGCGGGTTATACAATGTATTTGCCCGAAAAGGATAATGCTCACGTTTCTAAAAATCAGATGTTAGAGCAAATTTGCTCGCTTTTAGCAGGTCGTGCGGCCGAACAGTTAACACAACCTGATGTTTGCACAGGCGCTTCTAATGATATTGAACGCGCAACATCGCTCGCACGTGATATTGTTACAAGATTTGGTATGAGTGATAAGTTAGGTCTTGTAGCGTATGGTAAGAACGAAGACCAAGTATTCTTAGGTAGAGATATTTCTTCAACACCTAACTATTCACAAAAAACAGCAGCTATTATTGATGAAGAAATTGAAAGTATTGTTATGACACAGTATCAAAAGGCAATTAAAATTTTGACTGATACTACTGCAAAACTACATGATACTGCTAAACTTTTATTTGAAAAAGAAAAAATTAGTGGCGACGAATTCCGCGCATTAATGGAAAATTAATTTTAAAGGTTATCCTACGGGATAACCTTTAATTTTTTTCGCATAATAAAATTGGTGATATTTTGAATAGTAAATTTAAATTGTTTTTAAAAACTTTTATTATTTGTTCGCTTACATTTGCGTTATGTGTTAGTGCAGGATATTTATATTTGTCGAAAAACTTTAAACAAGCCGATAATGATGTAGAGAATGTACCATATAATCAAACTTTAACTGAAAATAAAGGTATTTTATTAAACTGTAATAATGAAAGTTTCTTTTTTTACTTAGATTTTTTAGATAACAAGATTGTTGTATCATTATCTCCTGAGAATCCACAAAACAACAAGATTTATGGATATTCGCATGATTACACAATTGAAAGTGATAATACACTAATCACGAATCTTATTGACTGTGTTGGTGGGGTAGAGTTATTTGTAGAAGATACAAAATTAAGGTATACAGGAATACAAGTAAGTGAGCTTTTAAAAAAGTCGAATTCAAAAGAACTAAGGTGCGATATTATAACAAAAGTATGTGAAAAAATAGAATTATATGGCATTGGTAATGAATTTATTTCTTCTATTCTAAATAACAGCAAAACAGAACTTAAATTTTCCGAATGTTATTTATGGCGTGAATATTTACCACTCTTATGTGGAAATCTGCATTTTATTAATTAAAATATTAAATATTATATTTACTTTTAAATCTAAAATTGTTATAATAACTTTAATATATTATAATGAGGTATACTATGGTTTATAATATCAATCCGCAGATATTTCATTCTGCTTTTTCGGTTCCGTCGGATGTTGCCGACAAATACTTAAAACTTTCTAAGGGCGAACACCTTAAAGTTTTAATATACATATTACGAAATTCTATTAAAAACCCAACTGTCGAAGAAATATCATTTGAAACTGATGTTTCAGTTTACGATGTCAAGGAAGCATTGCTTTTTTGGGCGGATGCAGGCTTTTTGATTATTGATAATACTTCAAAAGAAAAAGAAAATAAAAAATCAGTTAAAAAGACATTAAAGCCATCGCGTCTTGATGTTGCAAAAAGAGGACTTGAAGACCAAAAGCTTTCTTATTTACTTAATCAAACTCAACTCATTTTTGGTAGAATGCTTAAAGATAACGAAGTTGAAACTTTTGGTTGGCTTTATGATGATTTAGGAATGGATGTTTCTTTAATACTTTTTATTGTTCAGTACGCAAAACAACAGGGTAAAGCTAATATTCGCTTTATTGAATCCACTGCTACACAGTGGTGTGATAAGGGTATTGAAACCATTGCTGATGCAGAACAAGAAATCATAGAAACTGCAGTTGCTATGGAAGCATGGTATTTTGTTTCCCGTACTTTTGGTATTGAACAGCGTAAGCCCAGCGAAAAAGAAAAAACAATATCACTAAAATGGGTGAAAGAGTGGAATATAAGCAAAGAATTGCTTAAAAAAGCTTATGATATTTGTATTGATAATAAATCCAAATTTTCTTTTCCTTATATTGCGAAAATTATCGAAAACTGGCATAAAGACGGTATAAATTCCATTGATGATTTAGATAACGCATCTAAAAAAGACCAAAAAATGCAAGGCGCATATAATATAGATTTATTTGAACAAATGTTAGATTCAAAGGATTAATAAATATGATTACTAAAGAAACTACATACGAAAAAGCGTTAGAGATTAAAAAGAATACTCTTTTAGAAAAACAACGAGCTCGTGATATGATGCTTAATGCTGCTTACAGTTCTAATAAAAGACTTAGGGAAATTGATAATGAATTGGCAGCAATTGGTTCTAATCTTGCTATAACTGCACTTTCGGGCGACACTAAGGCGGTTGAAAAATTAAAAAGTCATTCAGTAGCTTTATGGGCAGAAAAACAACTTATTTTATCTAGAGCAGATGTTAGCGATATTGTTTATGACTGTAAGTTATGTGAAGATACAGGCTACATAAACGGTAAGATTTGCGATTGTGTAAAAAAACTTGCTAATGCTATTGCTATTAAAGAATTAAGCGTAAAAATGCCATTAGGCGACTGTACATTCGAAAATTTTGATTTAAAATATTATTCCGATAAGCAGGATAACGCCCACAGAAGAATGACTTCTATTTTAAAACTTGCTAAAGAGTATGCAATAAACTTTGACCCCAATTCTTCACCAAATTTACTTTTTTTAGGTGAACCAGGGCTTGGTAAAACACACCTTACGTTAGCTATTGTTTCAAGTGTTATTGAAAAGGGTTATTTGCCTGTTTACGCTCCTGCTGAAACTATATTTGGGACTGTAGAAAAAGAAAAATTTCAAAATGAAAATATAGGCGCTTACGAGCAAATGCAAAACTGTGATTTACTTGTAATTGATGACTTAGGTACAGAGCTTGTAACATCGTTTACAAAATCAGTTTTATATAACCTTATTAACACGCGAATTTTGTCTAAAAAGCCTACAATTATCAATACAAACCTAACTTTAAAGGAAATTGAAGAGCTTTATTCACCAAGAATTACTTCAAGGCTTATTGGTAACTACAACGCTAACAAATTTTTAGGCAACGATATTAGACAACAAAAAATCTTAGGAAAATAGAGTGATATTTTTTGAGTATTAAACGATATGATGCCGGCACTTATGATGTTGCAGTAATAGGTGGCGGACACGCAGGTATAGAAGCTTCACTTGCAAGTGCAAGACTTGGCTGCAGTACTATTATGTTTTCAATAACGGTTGACTGGATTGGTAATATGCCTTGTAACCCATCTATTGGTGGAACGGCTAAGGGTCACCTTGTACGCGAGCTTGATGCTTTAGGTGGCGAAATGGGTAAAGCGGCAGATGCTAATACCCTGCAAAGTCGAATGCTAAACCTTGGTAAAGGTCCTGCAGTACATTCATTGCGCACACAAATTGACCGCCGTGCTTATAGTGAATATATGAAGCACGCTGTTGAAAAACAACTGAGCTTAGATGTAAAGCAATGTGAAATTGTTGAAATTGAAAAAACAAATGACGGTTGGATATGTGTTTCTAACCTTGGCGCAACCTTTAGTTGTAAAAAGGTTATAATCGCAACAGGTACATTCTTAGGTGGTCGTATTTATGTTGGCGAAGTCAACTATGAAAGCGGTCCGGATGGCTGTTTCCCTGCAAAAGCACTTTCAGATTCTTTGAAAAAACTTTCAATACCGCTTCGCCGTTTTAAAACAGGTACTCCTGCAAGGGTATTACGCGATAGTATAGATTTTTCAGAGCTTGAGCTACAAGAAGGCGATAGCGAAATTATACCTTTTAGTTATTCTACTAAAACACCTCTTGAAAATAAGGTTGTTTGCCATATTGGTTATACTAATGATGACACAAAGAAAGTTATTTTAGAGAATATTAACCGCTCTCCGCTTTATTCAGGTGATATTGAAGGCGTAGGTCCGCGCTATTGTCCAAGTCTTGAAGACAAAATTGTTCGCTTTGCTGATAAAAAACGTCATCAATTTTTTATTGAGCCTTGCGGTGAAAATACTGAAGAAATGTATTTACAAGGTATGTCTTCTTCACTTCCTGAAGAGGTGCAAATTGCCTTTTATAAAACCATCCCTTGCCTTAGAAATTTAAAAATTATTCGCAACGCTTATGCGATTGAATATGATTGTATTGACCCATCTGCCTTAAAGGCAACGCTCGAAATGAAAGAGCACAAAGGTCTTTACGGCGCGGGTCAGTTTAACGGATCTTCCGGTTATGAAGAAGCTGCTGTACAAGGCTTTGTTGCTGGTGTTAATGCAGCACAAGCGGTTCAAGGTAAAGAACCGCTTGTGCTATCCCGCGCATCTTCTTATATTGGAACTTTAATTGATGATTTAGTGACCAAAGGTTGCTCTGACCCTTATAGAATGATGACTTCGCGAAGTGAATACCGCCTTGTGCTTAGACAGGATAACGCCGACGAACGTTTAATGCCTATAGGACACGATTTAGGACTTGTGGATGAAGAAACCTATAACGATTTTCTTATCCGCTTAGAGCAAAAGGAAAAAGAAATTGAACGATTAACTAATACATATTTAGGTCCCAATCCTGAGCTTAATAATTTGTTATCCGAACTTGGTACAGCACCGCTTACTACAGGAATAAGCCTTGCAGACCTTATTAAAAGACCGCAAGTCAGCTATGACGTTTTAGCCTTATTTGATGTGGAAAGACCCGTTCTTTCAAGGGATGTTATAAGCAAGGTTGAAACTGAAATTAAGTACGAGGGATATATAGCGCGTCAAAAGGCACAGGTTAATGAAATGCTACGCCTTGAAAACAAACAAATTCCCGAAGATATAAACTACACCGATGTTTATGGTCTTCGCTTAGAAGCAGTTGAAAAGCTTAACAAAATTAGACCTGCAAACATTGGTCAGGCATCACGAATTTCGGGTGTTAGTCCTGCCGATATTTCGGTTTTGCTTATCCACCTTTCTAAATAATTTACGATTTATTCATTATTTTTTTCATAATTGTAAATAAAATAAATGTATAATATGTTTCGTGAATTAAGTTTTAAGGAGCGTTTTAAATGAACGATTACGATTATCAAAATGGTTTTTACAGTTACCAACCAAAGCCTAAAAAGAAAAAGAAGAAATACGGCGTAAAAATGATTATTTTCACCTGTATTTTAAGTGCATTAATAGGTTTTGGCGGCGCTTTTGGCGGTTTTTATTACTTAGCACAACAAGGTATTTTTAACAAAGGGGATATATCCCAAACTCCTGTACAGGAAAACAATGTTAACATTAATGTTGATGAACAGGCAACATCTGTAGTTGAAGCAGTTGCTAAAAAAGTTACACCAAGCGTAGTTGGTATTAGAACTACAACTTCCGTACAAAGCTTTTTCGGTAATAATGAAGCAAGCGGGGAAGGTAGCGGTGTTGTATATAGCAAGGAAGGTTATATTGTTACTAACTATCACGTTATTACTGGTGCTATAAAAAGCTCACAAAGTAAAATTGAAGTCTTTTTGGGTGATTTAGATACAAAGGCTTATAATGCTACTGTTGTAGGTTACAACATTTCTACCGACTTAGCAGTTATTAAAATTGACGCCAAAAATCTTACTGCAATCGAGATCGCTGATTCATCTAAGCTTAAGGTTGGGCAGTATGTTATTACTGTTGGTAACCCTGGCGGTCTTGAGTTTATGGATAGTGTGACCTATGGTGTTATTAGCGGTTTAAACCGTGTGGTATCTAGTGATTCTTCTGTTTCACTTATTCAAACCGATGCTGCTATTAACCCCGGTAACTCTGGTGGTGCGCTTGTTAATGTTAAGGGCGAGCTTGTAGGTATTAACTCTTCTAAAATTGTGTCAGAAGAATTTGAGGGTATGGGTTTTGCAGTGCCTTCAAATACAATGGTTGAAATATGTGACAAAATAATAGAAAACGAAAATTCACCTGAGCCTTATATTGGTATTACCATTAGTGAAAAATACACTTCTTCCGTTCTCTCGTTTTATGGTTATCCTTCGGGTGCGGTAGTACTTAGTGTATTTGAAGCAAGTCCAGCATATGAAGCCGGTATTCGCCGTGGTGATATTATTACTGCTTTTAACGGAAAAGCCGTTAATGATTACTCTAAATTTGAAGAATTATTTACCCAAACCAAACCAAACGACAAGGTTAATGTTGAAATCTACCGTAACGGCAGAACCTATTCTACTACCGTAGTTATTGGTGCTAATAATTCGATAGATTAAAATTTATATGGTGATTTAATGGATATATCAAAAATTGATAAAAATTTTATAACACCTGATGTTGCTAACAAAACTGATATTGAGTGGCATAATGTTAAAGATGGTGATTTCCAAATTTATGGTCTTTATAAGCCTTATGAAACTGAAGGTTATATCCGTATGCCAAGGGATGTCGCAAACACTGTAAACGAAGGCGTTGCAGAGCTATGCACTCATAACGCAGGTGGCAGAATTCGTTTTAGTACCGATTCGCCTTATATTGCACTTTCCGTTATAATTCCAAGTAATTATAGACCATCACATATGGGACTTTGTGCATCTACCGGTTTTGATTTGTACCGTAATAATGGAAACGATAGTGAATTTTTAGGAATTTTCCGTATGCCATTTGAATTTAAGGGCGGATATCAGGTTGTGAATAATGTTTCAAATACAGGTGAAATGGTATCTTATGAAATTGAAATGCCGCTTTATTCACATGTTTCAGAGCTTCATATCGGCTTAAAAAAAGGCTCGAAAATTGAAGCAGGTGCGCCATTTGTTAATGATTTACCGATTGTTTATTATGGCTCTTCAATAACACAAGGCGGTTGTGCTTCAAGACCTGGCACTAGTTATGAGGCTTTGATTTCTCATCGATATAATCTTGATTATATAAATCTTGGATTTTCGGGCAGTTGTAAAGCAGAAAAGTCAATGGCTGAATATTTAGCTTCTATTCCAATGTCTTGTTTTGTATGCGATTATGACCATAATGCCAGCTACGAACATTATGCGGTCTCTCATTATCCGCTTTATGAAACCTTTCGTAAAGCGCAACCTGATACACCCTATATTATGATTTCCCGTCCAACTAATGCAATTGATGACGACTATGTAAGGGAAAGATTTGAAGTTATGATGCAAACTTATAATAAAGCGGTAGCTTTGGGTGATAAAAATGTTTACTATATAGACGGTAGAGAGTTTTATAAAGGTCTTAATTTTACCGACTGCACAGTTGATTTAACTCATCCTAATGATATTGGTTTTCATAAAATGTCCGAAATAATAGGCAATATGATAGAAAAAGTTCTTTTAAAATAATTTGTAAAAAAGTATTGCATTTTAAAATAATATGTGATATAATGATTTGCAATTGAGAAAAATGATAGGAGGTGTCTTGATGCCTAATATTAAATCTGCTAAGAAAAGAGTACTTATTAGCAAAGCTAATTACGAAAAGAATAAAGCTTACCGTTCTGCTTTAAGAACCGCTGTTAAAAAAGCTGATGCTGCTATCGAAGCTAAGAGCGACGATATGGCTGCAGTTGTTGCTGAAGCTGTTAAGAAGATCGACCAAGCTACTACTAAGGGCATTATCCACAAGAATAATGCTGCAAGAAAGAAATCTGCTTTGGTTACTCGCTTCAATAAGGTAAACGCTTAATTAGAAATTATACCCAAGTGTCAAAAGATGCTTGGGTTTTTTCTATATTTTGTATATTTTTAATAATTTGATTAAAAAAATAATTATTCTATTGAAATTTTTAAGTATATAGTATATAATATATAAAGGCAAAAATGCGATTTTAAAAGGAGAATTAAAAATGACCAACAACAAAACCGTATTAAAATGGTTGGATGAAATGCAAGAACTTTTAACACCTGAAAAGGTTGTTTGGGTTGACGGCACTGAAGAGCAAACTGAAGAGCTTCGCAAAATTGCTGTAGAGCTTGGCGAGCTTGAAGCTTTGAATCAAGAAAAATTACCTGATTGCTATCTTCACAGAACCAATCCTAACGACGTTGCTCGTGTAGAAGACCGTACTTTCATTTGTACCACAACAAAAGAAGAAGCAGGCCCCACTAACAACTGGTGTGACCCTAAAGAAATGTATGAAAAGCTTTATAATATTGCACGTGGCTCTTATAAGGGTAGAACAATGTACGTTATTCCTTACTCAATGGGCCCGATCGGCTCTCCCATTGCTAAAATCGGTATCGAAGTAACTGATTCTGTTTACGTTGTTCTTAATATGCTTATTATGACTCGCGTAAACAAGCAAGTATTAGAAGTTTTAGGCGATAGCAATGACTGGGTTCGCGGTTTACATTCTCGCTGCGATGTTGACCCTGAAAAGAGATATATCTGCCACTTCCCACAAGATAATACAATTATTTCTGTTAACTCAGGCTACGGCGGAAACGTTTTATTAGGTAAAAAGTGCTTTGCGCTTCGTATCGCTTCTTACCAAGGTTGGAAAGAAGGTTGGATGGCTGAACATATGCTCATCTTAGGTCTCGAAAATCCACAGGGCGAAGTTAAGTATGTTGCTGCTGCATTCCCGTCTGCTTGCGGTAAAACCAACCTTGCTATGCTTATTCCACCCGAATATTTACGCAAGAAGGGTTATAAGATTTGGACCGTAGGTGACGATATTTCTTGGATGAAGATAGGTAAAGACGGTCGTCTTTATGCTATTAACCCTGAAAATGGTTTCTTTGGTGTTGCGCCCGGAACTAACGAAAAATCTAACTTTAATGCTCTTGAAAGTACCAAGAAGGGTACTATTTTCACCAACGTTGCTCATGTAATGGATGACAATACTGTTTGGTGGGAAGGTTTAAATAAAAACTTACCTGAAAATGCTATTGACTGGCGCGGTAATCCTTGGGATCCTGCTAAATTTGATAAGGCTGACAAGTCTACTTGTGCTGCTCATCCTAACTCAAGATTTACTGCTCCTGCAGAAAACTGCCCTTGCATCTCTCCTGAATTTAATAGTGGTGAAGGTGTTCCGATTTCTGCTATTATCTTTGGTGGTAGACGTGCTAAGTGTGCTCCACTTGTATATCAATCTAAGGATTGGGTAAACGGTGTATTCGTAGGTTCTGCAATGGCTTCTGAAACTACTGCTGCTGCAGCTGGTGCAGTTGGTGTTGTTCGTCGTGACCCAATGGCAATGTTACCATTCTGCGGTTACCATATGGGTGATTACTTCAAGCATTGGCTCGAAATGGGTGAAAAGCTTGGCGACAAAGCTCCTAAGATCTTTAATGTTAACTGGTTCCGTACCGATGATGAAGGCAACTTCATTTGGCCTGGTTTTGGCGATAATATGCGTGTTCTTAACTGGATTATCGACCGTTGCGAAGGCAAGGCTGATGCTACTGAAACTGCAATCGGTTATGTTCCAATGCCAGAAGATATTGACCTTACAGACTTAGATATGGATATCAATACCTTAAAGGATATCTTAACTGTTGATAAGGCTGTATGGGAACAAGAAGCTGCTGAAATCACTGAACACTACAAGAAGTTTGGCGATAAGCTTCCTAAAGAGCTTGAAGAACAACTTGCAAACCTTAAAGCAAATCTTGCTAAAATGTAATTTCAAAAACCCCGCAAATGCGGGGTTTTTTGTTGACATATTTCTTTCTGTTTGATATATTGATTTTATAAAATTTTTATTATGGGGTAACAATTATGGCTTTATATGATAATGTTGTAATTTGCTTTGGCGATAGTATTACAGAAGGTATGGCGATGAAGAGAAGTGATGCTTATCCAGCGGTTTTAGGAAGGCATTTAGAAGGTCAGCTTACTGTTTTAAACGCCGGCGTTGGCGGTGAAAACAGTTATACAATTTGTTCACGCGCAAACGCTTTACCTTTTACAGTTACAAATGAAGTTATTTTTGAAAAAGGTGAGTATGAATATACTTCAAACTATAGAATTTTTTCAGGTATAAATGGCGAAAAAATTTGTTACCGCTATGCCTGTATGGGCCGCGAATTACCAATCACAAATGTGATTATAAATGGTAAAAAATACACCTTGCGTTGTGATAGAGTAGGGCAAGAAGATAAAGATAAATATGTGTTGAGACGCGAAAAAGCAGACCAAAGAGAAGTAATACCCATAGGTACTTTAATAACTTATGATTACGGCGAAATATATAATAATTGCTATTGTACTGTTCTTTTGCAAGGTGCTAATGATGGTGATATGCCAATTGATATAATTATTGAACGCTACAAAAAAATCGAATCTTTGAACAAGCGTTTTATAGCCATTATCCCGCACTACCGTGGGGATGATACCGCAAAACTTTTTAATAAGAACTTTCCAAATAGATGTGTTGACCTTCGCGAGTATTGTAAAGAACAATTTTGGATCGATTATAATGAGAAGAAAGACGAAAATGATATTAAATGCCTAGAAGAAGGCTTATTGTCAACAAGATTCACTTATAAAAATAACTTTCGCGACTGCCATTTAAATGAATTAGGTTATAAAATTTTAGGTGATTTGGTCTACAAAAAGGGTGTAGAGTTAGGCTATTGGAAATAAAATATTTTAAAAATCGCAGCAGGTAAAAAATTGCTGCGATTTTTTGTTTCTTTTTCTTGCAATATAATATATTCTATAGTATAATATTATATTATATAAATTGGGAGATTATGTTTTGAATTTAAGCGTAAATGCCAGCAATATTTTAGATGAGCAACTAGGGTACGCAAAGCGTGTTTTTTCGTTAATGCCTACTATTTACGGTGACTGCCCTAAAGCTTGTGTTATAACCTTTGGTTGTCAGCAAAATGTAAGTGATTCCGAACGCCTTAAAGGTATGCTTAGTGAAATGGGTTACACACTTGTTGATGAAACCGAAAATGCCGATTTTATTATTTTTAATACCTGCGCCGTGCGTGAACACGCTGAGGACAGGGTTTTTGGAAATATTGGCACAACTAAAAAAATTAAGAAAGAACGCCCTAATACAATTGTTGCAGTTTGTGGTTGTATGGTACAGCAACAGCATATTGCCGATAAAATTCGTAAAAGTTACCCTTATGTCGACTTAGTTTTAGGTACTCATGTTGAACACCGTTTACCTGAGTTTATTTATAAGCGTTTAAACGGTGGCGGACGAGCTTTTGAGATTAGTATGGAAGACAATACAATTATCGAAGATATTCCTACTAAACGTGACGGAAAGTTTAAAGGTTGGCTTCCCATTATGTACGGTTGCAATAACTTTTGCACCTACTGTATTGTGCCGTATGTAAGAGGTCGTGAACGCTCTCGCGAGCCTGAAAAGATTTTAGCCGAATTTAAACAAATGATAAAAGACGGCTATAAGGACATTACTCTTTTAGGACAAAATGTTAATTCCTACGGCAAGGGTGAAGCTCACGGTATTAACTTTGCAAAGCTTTTAAGAATGCTTAACGATGTTGAAGGTGAGTTTGTTATAAGGTTTATGACTTCCCACCCAAAAGATTGCACTATTGAGCTTTTAGATACTATAAAAGAATGTAAAAAGGTAACAAGGCATTTGCATTTGCCGTTCCAATCAGGTAGCAGTAGAATTCTTGCTTTAATGAACCGCTATTATGATAGAGAAAAGTATTTAGAGCTTATAAAAAATGCCAAAGAGCGTATACCCGATGTTGACCTAACAAGCGATATTATTGTAGGCTTCCCGGGCGAAACTTATGACGATTTTAAAGAAACCTTAAGTCTTGTAAAAGAAGTAAAATTCGCTTCACTTTTCACTTTTATTTATTCAAAGCGAAAGGGTACACCTGCGGCCGAAATGCCCGATAATATTTCACGTGCTGAAAAGGGTAAATGGTTTAGTGAATTACTTTTAGCGCAAGAAAAGGTTGCAGAAGAAAACATTAATAAATTTTTAGGCAAAACCTACCGCGTTTTATGTGATAGTTATTCCGAAAAGGAAGGGTTTATGAGTGGTCATACAAACGGTACTGCGGTAGTTGAATTTAAAGCTGATGCTAGTATGCTAGGCCAATTTGTAAATATTAAAATAGAATCCTACAATAACGGATTTATTGGTAAAATTATTTAAAAAGAGGTATTTAAAATGGATGTAATTTCAATGGCTAGAGAATTAGGAAAAGCAATTCAACAAGATGAGCGTTTTATTCGCTATGCAAAAGCAAGGCTTGCAAACGATAACGATGCTGATTTACAAGCTGCTATAGGTAACTTTAATATCAAGCGTATGGAGCTTGAAAAAGCTGCAAGTCAAGAAAACAAGGATGAAGAAAAAATTAAGGCTTTAAACGAAGAGCTTCGCAAATCTTATGGCGAAATTATGGCAAGCGAAGTTATGGTTGAATACAACACTGCTAAAGCAATGCTTGACCAAATGATGAACGAAGTAAATATCGTTCTTTCAAAGTCACTTGATGGTGAAGACCCTGAAACCTTAACCATTGATAGCGGTTGCACAGGCAGTTGCTCTACCTGTGGCGGATGTCACTAAATTTTAAATTTAACTATTTTAGGAGTGTTGGTTTAAATGGCTGAATTATCCCCGATGATGAAGCAATACAACCAAATAAAAGCAGAAAACCAAGACAGTATTCTTTTTTACCGAGTAGGCGACTTTTATGAAATGTTCTTTGAAGATGCAAAAACTGCGTCAGAAGAGTTAGAACTCGTATTAACAGGTAAAGAATGCGGTTTAGAGGAACGCGCGCCAATGTGTGGTGTGCCTTATCATAGCTGTGAAGCGTATATAGCCCGTCTTATTGACAAAGGCTATAAGGTTGCTATATGCGAGCAAACAGAAGATCCTTCTAAAGCAAAAGGTCTTGTAAAGCGTGAGATTATAAGAACAATAACCCCCGGTACTGTTTTAGAAGATAATATGCTTGAAGAAGGTAAAAATAACTATCTTTGCAGTATCGCATTTTGTGATGGGGATACAGGTCTTTGCTTTTGTGATGCTTCAACGGGTGAATGTCACGCAACAACACTTCCTAAAGATAACTTCCAAAATAAAATAATAGATGAGCTTTCACGTTTTTCTCCACGAGAAATACTTGTACCTAAGAATTTTTTAATTAAAGCACCTATTGTTGATGATTTTTTAAAACAAAACTTTACAGGTGTTATTACTGAACGGGAAAACGATGCTTTCACACCAAGCATTAAAGAGCATTTAATAGTACAACATTTTGACATTATAAGTGTTGAAGCTTTGGGCTTTGAAACAGGCTCTCCAATATCGGCGGCTTTTGGCGCAGTACTTGACTATCTTTACGAAACAGGCGTGAACGGTCACGTCAACGTAAATAATATTAATATTTATACCGATAGTCAGTATATGCGAATGGATGTTACGGTTGTAAGAAACCTTGAATTATGCGAAACCTTGCGTACAAAATCTAAAAAAGGCTCGCTATTATGGGTTATTGATAAAACCAAAACCGCTATGGGTAAACGTCTTATGCGTAACTGGGTTTTACAGCCTTTACTCAACCTTACAACTATTAATTCTAGACTTAACGCTGTGGACGAGCTTGTATCAAATGTAATTTTACGCGGTGAAGTTATTGAAGGTCTTTTCGGTATTCGTGATATTGAGCGTATTATGTCAAAGGTAGTATACGGTACTGCCAATGCAAAGGACTTACTTAACCTTTCGCTCACTGCAAAAAAATTCCCTAATCTTAAAGCGTTACTAAAAGATACAAACTCGAAGCTTTTAAAGGATATTTATAACGATATTGATACTTTAGAAGATATTTATACTCTTATTGATTCGGCAATTAACGAAAATGCACCTTTAACACTTCGCGAAGGCGGAATTATTAAGGATGGCTATAACGAAATTGTTGATACACTTCGCCATGATATGAACGGCGGTACTTCTGTACTTGCAGAAATTGAAGCAAAAGAGAAAGAACGCACAGGCATAAAAAACTTGCGTGTTCGCTATAATAAGGTTTTTGGTTACTATATTGAGGTTACAAACTCGTTTCTTGATAAAGTACCTGAAGATTATATTAGAAAACAAACCCTTACTAATGCCGAAAGATTTATTACTGAAGAATTAAAGGAAATCGAAAAGCGTGTACTCACCGCAAAAGATAAAATTATTCAAATTGAGTACGAGCTATTTGATAATATTCGTAAAACGGTTGCAAATGAAGTTAAGCGCTTTCAAAAAACTGCTGCTGCTATTGCAATGCTAGATGTTTTAGCATCTTTTGCGTTTATTTCTTCGGAAAATCATTATGCAAGACCACTTGTAAATAATAGCGGTAATATTAACATTAAATCAGGCAGACATCCTGTAGTAGAGCAGGTTATAAAAATGCCTTTTGTTGCTAATGATACATTTTTAGACACTAAGGATAATCGTTGCGCTATTATTACAGGTCCTAATATGGCAGGTAAGTCTACATATATGCGCCAGACTGCACTAATTACATTACTTGCGCAAATTGGTTGCTTTGTACCTGCCGAGTATGCCGAAATTGGTATTGTTGATGCCATTTTTACCCGTGTAGGTGCTTCGGATGATTTAGCTTCGGGTCAATCAACCTTTATGGTTGAAATGAGCGAGGTTGCTTCTATCCTTAAAAATGCCACTAAAAACAGTCTTCTTATTTTGGATGAAATAGGCAGAGGTACTTCCACTTATGACGGTATGTCAATTGCAAAAAGCGTACTGGAATATGTTGTAAATAAAAAGACGCTTGGTGCTAAGGTTTTATTTGCAACCCATTATCACGAGCTTACTTCTATGGAAGAACAGTTAAACGGTGTTAAAAACTATAATATTGCCGTTAAAAAACGCGGTGATGATATTACCTTTTTGCGCCGCATTGTAAAGGGCGGTGCCGACCGTAGTTACGGTATTGAAGTTGCAAAATTAAGCGGAATACCTAATTCGGTGATTGAACGTGCTAAAGAAATTTTAAAGGAAACCGAAGAACAGGGAATAGTTACTTATAAAACTGCCGAAAATCCCGATATTCAGTTATCTTTAGAAACACAAAACGCACAAGATATTTATAAAGAGCTTGCGGCTATTGATGTTAATACATTAACGCCGATAGAAGCAATGCAAATACTTTTTGATATTTGCAACAGAGCAAAAGATATTTAAGAAAAGAGGTGTAAAAATGCCAAAAATCAACCTACTCGAAAAGCATGTTTGCGAGCTTATTGCCGCAGGTGAGGTTGTTGAAAGACCTGCTTCTGTTATTAAAGAGCTTGTTGAAAACTCTATTGATGCCGGCGCTACAATTATTACTGTTGAAATTAAAAACGGTGGTATTTCATATATGCGAATAACCGATAACGGTTGCGGTATATTATCAAGCGATGTTCCGTTGGCATTTTTGCGCCATGCAACAAGCAAAATTACAAATAGTAATGACCTTAATAGCATTTCTACCTTAGGCTTCCGCGGGGAAGCCTTAGCGGCAGTTTCTTCTGTTGCAAGAATGGAAATGCTTACAAAAACTAAAGAAGAACAGTCAGGTACTTACTATAAAATTGAAGGCGGTATTGAAACTGAAAATTCGCCTGCCGGTTGTCCGGATGGAACAACAATTATTATTAAAGATTTATTTTATAACACCCCTGCACGAATGAAGTTTCTTAAAAAAGATGTATCGGAAGGTAACGCTTGCGCTGCAGTTTTAGACCGCATTGCACTTTCGCACCCCGAAATTTCTTTTAAATTTATTCGTGACTCAAAGCAAGTACTCTCTACAAACGGTGACGGAAACTTAAAGAATACGGTTTACAGTGTTTTAGGTAAAGAATTTTCAAATTCTTTAATCGAAGTTACTGATAGTAATCATTTAGGTGTTTCAGTTAGCGGTCTTATTTGTAAACCCTTTACTTGTAAATCAACAAGAAGTGGACAGTATTCATTTTTAAATGGTCGTCTTGTACGTTCGGGTACAGTTGTAGCGGCAGTCGAACAAGCGTATAAAAATAGCGCAATGGTTGGTAAATTTCCTGCATTTATTCTATTTTTAAATGTACCGTTTGATACTGTTGATGTTAATGTTCATCCTGCTAAAACCGAAGTTCGTTTTTCTGATGAAAAAAGAATTTTTGATAGTGTTTATGCAGCTGTTAAGAACGCATTAGCAAAAGGTGATGTACGACCTGAAGTTAAGGTTAATACCCCTGCATTTAATCCTTATGTACGTAACACTACAGAGGTTTATAAGCAGTCTGCAATTCCTGTGAAACCAACTGTACAAGAATTTCCAAAAGTGCCGCCTACAAGAACTGTATTGACTTTTGAATCGCCTAAAGATAATTCGTTATCAAAAACAAATGATTTTGTAAATATTACAAGGGATGATATTAAAAAAGCAGAAGAAATTTTGCCAAAAGTTCAACCAATGCCCAATCCTGTTGCGGTTAAGGAAGTGTCTAAGCCTGAACCGATTGTTTTACCGTTTACAGAAGAAAAACCCACAATAATCGAAGAAGAACCAATAAGACTTATTGGCGAAGCTTTTACTACTTATATAGTTGCCGAATTTAAAGAAAGCGTATTTTTAATTGATAAGCATGCCGCTCACGAACGCATTCTTTTTAACGAGCTTAAAAACACTCAAAAAACTGAGATACAGGCGCTTTTAACTCCGGCAACAGTTACCTTGAGTCGCGAAGAATATGATGTTATAACCGATAATACCGCACTTTTATTAGAATGTGGTTTCGAGGTTGAAGATTTTGGCAATTCTACCGTTACAGTTAGAGCTATACCTACTACTCTGGTTGGTAGTGATTTATCGCTTCTATTGTCAGAAATCGCTGAAAGCTTATTAAAATCCGGCAAAATTGAAATCGAAGCAAGGGATAATTTATTCCATACAGTTGCATGTAAAGCCGCTATTAAAGCAGGCAGTAAAAACAGTACTGTCGAAATGCAAAAGCTAGCTGAAAAGGTGCTTCGTAATAATGATATTTTATATTGTCCGCACGGTAGACCGGTTGCTTTTGAAATTAAAAAGCGCGAGCTTGAAAAGATGTTTGGTAGAATACAATGATTAAAGCAATTTTTATATTAGGTCCTACCGCTTCGGGCAAAACATCGGTTAGTATTGAACTTGCAAAACGTTTCAACGGTGAAATTGTGTCTGCCGATTCTATGCAAATTTATAAAGGCATACATATTGCATCTGCTGCTCCCGATGACAGTGAAAAAGAAAATATTCCTCATCATTTGATTGAATTTTTAAATCTAGAAGATGAATTTTCGGTTGCTGATTATGTTAAAATGGCAAGAGAATGCATTAAAGATATACACTCACGCGGTAAATTGCCAATTATAGTAGGCGGTACGGGGCTTTATATTTCATCGCTTCTTGAAAATATAGAGTATACCGACCAAAAAACCGATTATAAGCTTCGCCAAAAATTGGAAGATGAGTTTGATTTAATTGGCGGCGAAGGGATGTTACAAAAACTTAAAGAATTCGATTTAGATTCTGCTTTACGGCTTCATCCAAATAACCGTAGAAGAATTATTCGCGCTTTTGAAGTTTATTATCTCACTGGTAAGACTATAACCGAGCAAAACATTATTTCTAAGCAAACTAAAAGCGAAATCGTGCCTTTAGTTATTGGTCTTAATTATAAAGATAGGGAAGTACTTTACAACCGAATAGGCATTCGTGTTGACCAAATGCTTGAAAACGGTCTATTAGATGAAGCAAAGCAAAACTTTAATTCTAATCTTAAAAGCGGTGCTTTTCAGGCTATAGGTCATAAAGAACTTTACCCTTATATAACAGGCGAATCATCGTTAGAAGATGCCGTAGAAAGCCTTAAACGGTCTACACGTCGATACGCTAAAAGACAAATTACTTGGTTTAAAAATGTAGAAGATGTTAATTGGTTTTATCCGGATAACAACGATACTTTAGAGGATATAATATCCTTAACAGAAAAATTTTTAAAGGAGGAATAGGTATGAAAAAGTTTTCACCAATTAAATTGTTGGTGTATTTTTTGGTTCTTACTTTTATTATTCACCAACTGGTGTCAATTTTTTACAAACCTATTTCTACCCAAAGCGCAAGCTTCTATACCACGAATGACGGTTTAGAAATTACAGGTGTTATTATTCGAAATGAAACACTTATAAAATCAAACAAAAAAGGTGTTTTACACTTTTTAGTGCCAGATGGTAACCGTGTTTCAAAAGATGGTGTTATTGCTAATATTTATAACAATGAAGATGCTTCTATAACTCTTAATAAAATCGATTCAGTTAAAGCAAAAATTGAAGATATTGAAGATATTCTTTCACAAAATAATGTAGAAGCCGCAAACTTTGATGCCGCTAATGCTAATGTTGACAGTAAGTTGAATTCTTTAATTTTATCTACATCTTTTGGTGATTTTTCTAACGTAACAAACTGTGGTTCACAATTGCTTAACGCTTTAAATAAAAGACAAGCTGTTTTGGGTGAAACTAATGATTTTAGCTCTCAGCTTTCTTCTTTAAACGCTCAATTAAGCTCTTTAGAGTCTTCCTTGTCTTCACCAATAGGTAAAATTAAATCTTCTCAGTCGGGTTATTTTATCTCGAAAACAGATGGTTATGAAAAGGCATTTGAAACTGATGACCTAACAAAAATCACACCTCAGTTTTTAAATAATCTAAAAAAGACTGATACGGCATCTAATGTTATTGGTAAAATTGTTTCAGACTATGAATGGTATATTGCCGCTAATGTTTCATTGACCGATTCATTAAATTATAAAGTGGGCGACAGTCTTACAATATACACCCAAACGGTTGCTTCACCTAAGCTTTTAGTAACTGTTAAAAATATAAATTTATCTAAAGATGGTACCGATGCAGTTATTATATTTGCTTGTAGCGATATGAATAGCGAGCTTGCAACAATGCGAACAGGTCCTATGACTGTTGTAAAACACGAATATAGTGGTCTTCGTATCCCCAAAAAAGCGCTTAGATATATTGATTCTAAACCGGGAGTTTTTGTTGTAAGCGGTATGCAGGTTAAATTTAAAGAGGTTGAAATAGTTTATAATGCTGATGATTATGTTCTTTGCGAAAAGGGCGAATCAAATGATGCTTTGAGACTATATGACCAAGTAGTAGTGAAAGGGAAAAATCTTAAAGATGGAAAAATTATCAGCTAAAGAGTTTGACCAAAATTATAATATAGTTTTAGAAAAGTTCAATTCTGCTTTAAAAAGTGTAAATAAAACACCAAAAGATGTAATTCTTTTAGCTGCAACAAAAACGGTTGATGTTGATTCAATTAATTATGCAATTTCAAAAGGTATTACACATGTAGGCGAAAATAAAGTTCAAGAACTTCTTTCTAAGCATGATTCGTTAAATCCCGTAACCGAGCATTTTATTGGTCATTTGCAAACCAATAAGGTTAAGGATGTTATTGATAAGGTTTCTTTAATACAATCGGTTGATTCTATAAAGCTTGCGCGTGAAATTTCTAAGCAAGCGACAAAGCGCGATATTACAATGGATATTCTTCTTGAAGTAAATATCGGAAAAGAAGAGTCGAAATGGGGCTTTTTACCCGAAGCTACACTTAATGCTATAAAAGAAATATCTACTTTTAGTAATATTCGTATTTGTGGTCTTATGACAATACCGCCTATTTGTGAAGATACTGAAAAACAAAAAGGCTATTTCCGTCAAATGTACAACCTTTATGTTGACATTAAGGACCAAAACATAGATAATACTAATATAAGCATTCTTTCAATGGGAATGTCTGACGATTTTGATTTGGCAATAAAAGAAGGCGCCAATTTGGTACGTGTAGGTACCGCATTATTTGGAAAACGCAATTATAATGTATAATTGTTAATTAATATTAAAAAATTTGAAAGGAAATATTAAAATGGGAATTTTTGAAAGCATTAAAAACATTATGACTATACCCGAAGAGGATGACTTCGATGAAATAAAAGAAGAGGTTGAGGAAGCACCTAAAAAGAAGCCAACTTATGAACCTGCTGCTCCAAAACGTGAAACTCAACCCCGTATTTTAGGCGGCGGAAAATCTAAGACTATTGATTTTAACCTTAATCAAATGCAGGTTATCTTAGTTAAGCCTGACCGTTATGAAGATTCTTCTGCTATTGCTGACCATTTAACCGCAAATAAAACAGTTGTATTGAATCTTGAGTCTTGTGAAAGCAGTGTTTCAAGAAGAATTGTAGACTTTTTAAGCGGTGCCGCTTATGCTATTGGCGGTAATGTTCGCAAGGTTGCAGTTTCCACCTTTATTATCGTTCCTAATCAAGTTAACATTCAGGGTGAAGTTAATCTTGATGAATTTGGCGATACTAATATGTATTTTTAATGGATTCTAATATCCTTTTACCCAGAATTAAAGATACGGTTGATTCAACCTTTCGTACCGATAAACCAAAATTTTTAGGTTTTTTATCGCTTGAAGAAGCTGCATTTGCTCAAAAATATTTAGAAAATCAAAACGTTAGGTATTCTTTTTACGGCGGTACAGAAAACTGTGAGCGCACTTATTTAGGCTGCTTTCCCGAATGGGTTACAGAAGAAAATTTTCCAATAACTGCTTTAACATTTAAATATCGTGAAGTTGATGTTTTACGCCATCGTGATTTTTTAGGCTCATTAATGGCACTTGGTTTAAAACGCGAAACTGTAGGCGATATTTTAATTGAAAAGGGAAGAGCAGTAGTATTTTTAAATAGTGATATTGCTGATTTTGTTTCAAAAAGCCTTACAAAAGTTGGTAGAGTGGGTGTTATTGCAAGTATTTTCGATGATAAAGATTTGCCAAACCGCAATACTCTTTTAGAAAACTCAGTAACTGTTGCTTCTTTAAGACTTGATTGTGTGGTTTCGGCTTTGGCTAACTGCTCACGTAATACTGCCGTTTCTATGATAGAAGGCGGTCTTGTAAGTGTTAATTCGGTGATAACCGAAAAATCAACAAAGCTTATTTCGCAGAATGACGCAATTACGGTACGACATACAGGAAAATTTATTATTGCTTCAACCGAAAAACGAACCAAAAAAGACAGGATTGTTTTAGTTTATAAAAGTTATTAAATATTGGGGGAATTTAAAATGTTTAATGCCGAAGATATTAAAAAAATTGAATTTTCTGACTCTTTCAAAGGATATAAGAGAGAAGAAGTTGATGCTTTCTTAGATAAAATCGAGGCTGATTATGTTAATATTGAGCGTGTAATTGATGATTATAAAGGTCAAATCGAAACGTTAAATAACAAAATTGTTGAGCTTGAAAGCTCACAAGACAGTATTCAAACCGTTCTTTTAAACGCGCAAAAATTAGCAGACCAAATCGTTCGTGAAGCCCGAGAAAAAAGTGAAGAAATTATACTTAAGGCTGAAGCCAACATTAATGTCATTACTGCTAAGGAAAAAGAACTTTCAGAAGCTTTTGAGCTAAAAGCAAACGAACGCAAGGCTAATTTACAATTAGAGCTTGATGCATTAGTACAAAAAGCAGAACTTAAGGCAAAAAGTATAACCGATGCGGCTATGGATTCTGTAAAAAGGCAACAGGTTTTATTCGATAAATTAAAGTTAGAAATTTCCAGCTTTAAATCTAGTATTACTTCAAAGTATAAGGAACATTTAAATCTTTTGCAAAATGTTCCTGATACTGTAGATATGGACCCCCAAAAATTAGCAGAACTTATTACTGCAAAGATTGAAAAAGATGTAGATATTGAAGATTTTATTGTTACTAAAACCGAACAACAATCTATTTTAGAGCATATTGCAAGTGTTGAAACTAAAGAAGAAGCTTCAACTGGTTTTAGTATTGAAGATGTTATTGAAGAAATGATTGAAGAATAAAAATTTTACTTTTTGGAGTGAACTTTTTGATTAGTTATATTTTAGCTTTTTTATGTGGTGCTGCTGTATTGGTTGTTGACCAGATAACAAAATACTATATTGTAAGTAATTTTGAAATTGGCGGCACTGCTGAATTTTTAAAAGGTTTTATTGATATTATCTATATCAATAACAAAGGCGGCGCTTGGGGTATTTTAAATGGCTATACTTGGGCACTGCTTTCAATTACTGCAATAGTAATGGTTATTTGTTTCACCTTGCTTTTAAAGCTGGGCAGGAAGAACAAAATTTTGTTTTGGGCTATAACATTAGTTTTGTTTGGCGGTATAGGAAATATGATTGACCGTTTATTCCGCGATGGTAATGTTGTTGATTTTCTTCATTTTGAGTTTTGGCCAACATTCCCAATATTTAACGTTGCCGACTGCGCGGTTGTTGTAGGGGCAGGTCTTCTTATTTTCTATTTTGTTTACGATAGCATTAAGGATGCTAAAGAAAAGAAGCTTAAGGCTTCCAATCAATAAAAAATGGATATTATAGAACAGATTTATGATATTCCTTCGCGGCAAAGAATTGATGTATTTGTAAGCGAGATTGCTGATGTTACTCGTTCTAGAGCTGCTAAGCTTATAAGTGACGGTTGTGTTCAAATAAACAATAAAACTGCCCAAAAGAGTGATAAACTTCAAATGGGAGACACCGTATCGGTTACAGTACCCGAACCGTTAAAATACGATGTATTACCACAGGACCTAAACCTTCAAATTGTTTTTGAAGATGAGCATTTGCTTGTTGTAAATAAGCCTAAAGGAATGGTTGTGCATCCTGCCGCAGGTAACTATGAAGGTACGCTTGTAAATGGTTTAATGTACCATTGTAAAGATAAACTTTCTGGTATTAATGGTGTAATGCGACCGGGAATTGTACATAGAATTGATAAAAATACAAGCGGTCTTTTGATTGTTGCAAAAAATGATAATGCCCATAATTTTTTGGCAGAGCAAATTAAAGAACACTCTTTTACAAGAGAATATGAAGCTATTGTCTATGGTAATTTTAAGGATGATAAAGGCACCATAAATGCGCCTATAGGTAGACACCCTGTAAAGCGTAAGCAAATGGCTGTTACTTCTACTGCTTCTCGCAATGCTGTTACACATTACGAAGTTTTAGAGCGTTTCGGTGAATTTACCCACTTAAAATTACGCTTAGAAACAGGTAGAACACATCAAATCAGAGTACATATGGCTTACATAGGGCATCCTGTTGCAGGTGATGATGTTTACGGTCCAAAAAAGGTTATTACTGAACTTTCAGGTCAGTGCTTACATGCAAGAAAAATTGGGTTTATACACCCAGTAAGTAGAGAATATCTTGAATTTAGTTCACCTTTGCCTGAATATTTTGAAAAGTTTCTACGAAAGGTTCGTAAAAATGGGGATTTTTGATGGATGTATTATCACAAGTGATGTTGATGATACACTTGTTTTTAGTGGTTATATAAACCCTAAAAATATTGAAAAAATTGAATTCTTTATGCGCGAAGGCGGAATGTTTTCGCTCGCTACAGGTCGTAGTGCGAATGCTTTGAGCGGTGTTACCTCGCAATTAAAACATTTTTCGCCATCAGTTGTAGCAAATGGTAGTATGATATATGATTTCAATTCCAATAAAGTTGTATATGATGTTGCAATTCCTACAACTGACCATAAAATTTTAGATGAAGTTATGAAACGCGGCTTGCCTGTTGGGGTTGAAGTACACTCAGGTTATGAAGCATATTCACCAATGCAAAACTCTGAATCTGATTTTCATAAAACTTATGAAGGTTTTGAAACTACCGAATGTGATTATGATACGGTAGACAAGCTCAGATGGAATAAATTTCTTTTCTTTTCCGAAGATATAACTTTATACGATGAGATTCGCAAAATAGCTGATGAAATCGGATTTGATTCTAATTTTGTTTCTTCAAGAATGGTTTTTAACGGCATTCAACACAATTTTTTAGAGGTTGTACCCAAGGGCGTTTCCAAAGCGACTGCTATAAAAAAGCTTTGTGAGATGTTTAATATAAAGAAAGGCTGTTCTTACGCTATAGGTGATTTTTATAACGATATTCCTATGCTTAAGAATGCCGATATTTCTGCCGCAACGATGGGTTCGCCTGATGAGGTAAAAGCAGTTGCCGATTATATTACTGTGCCTTGTGAAGATGGCGCAGTTGCTGACTTTATTGATTATTTAACTCAAATACACAAAACAGTCTGAAAGGATGGAAAAAATGGAAAGATCAAGAAAACTTGAACTTCAAAAAATTGCCTGTAAGGTAAGAATGGGTATTATTGAGGGGGTTCACGCTGCAAAAGCAGGTCATCCAGGCGGTTCATTATCTTCTGCAGATATTTTAACATATTTGTATTTTGAAAAAATGAATGTTGACCCTAAGAACCCTAAAAAAGCAGATCGCGACCGTTTTGTTCTTTCTAAAGGTCATGCAGCTCCTCTTTTATATTCTGTATTGGCACATCGCGGTTATTTCGATGTTGAATTGCTTACAACCCTTCGCCAAATAGGTAGTATTTTACAAGGTCACCCTGATATGAAGCATATTCCCGGTGTCGATATGTCATCAGGCTCTTTGGGTCAAGGTATTTCTTGCGCTTGCGGTATGGCTTTATCTGCAAAGCATTTTGGCGATAACTATAAAGTGTATACAATTTTAGGTGACGGTGAATTAGAAGAAGGTCAGGTTTGGGAAGCTGCAATGTTTGCAGGTAATAAGAATCTTTCCAATCTTACCGCTTTTGTAGACTACAACAATTTACAAATCGATGGTTCTATTGACGAAGTTAACTCACCATATCCGATTGATAAAAAATTCGAAGCTTTTAATTGGCATGTTATTACTATCAATGGTCACGATTTTGATGAGATTGAAAATGCTCTATTAGAAGCCGAAAAGATTGATAAGCCTGTTTGCATTATTGCAAAAACTATAAAAGGTAAAGATGTTTCTTATATGGAAAATCAATGTGCTTGGCACGGTACTGCACCTAACGATGAGCTTTACGAGGTTGCAATGGCTGACCTTAAAAAAGTTTACGAAGAATTACAGTAAGGAGAAAGAGCTATGTCTGAAATTAAAACTGTCGCTACAAGAGCAGCTTATGGTGAAACACTTGTAGAATTAGGAAAAAAACGTGATGATTTTATCGTTTTAGATGCTGACCTTGCTGCCGCTACACAAACAGGTAAGTTTAAAAAAGAATTCACAGAAAGATTTTACGACTGCGGTATTGCAGAACAAAATATGGTTAGTATTGCTGCAGGTGTTGCTGCAACAGGCAAAAAGGTATTTTGCAGTACTTTTGCAATGTTTGCTGCAGGCCGTGCTTTTGAGCAGGTTAGAAACTCAATAGGTTACCCACATTTAAATGTAATTATAGGTGCTACACATGCAGGTATATCTGTTGGTGAAGACGGTGCAACCCACCAATGTAATGAAGATATTGCATTAATGCGTACAATCCCTGGTATGACTATTATTAACCCGGCTGATGCTATTGAAACAAAGCTTGCTATTGAGGCTGCTATGGAACATGATGGTCCCGTATATTTACGTTTTGGCAGACTTCCTGTACCGATTGTATTTGATGAAAATTATAAATTTGAAATTGGCAAGGGTGTAGAGCTTAAAGAAGGTAACGATGTTACAATAGTTGCTACAGGTCTTATGGTTGGTGAAGCATTAAAAGCTCACGACTTACTGAAAGAAAAAGGTATTAGTGCAAGAGTTATTAATATCGCAACAATTAAACCTTTAGATGAAGAAATTATTATTAAAGCTGCTAAGGAAACAGGCGCTATTGTTACTGCTGAAGAGCATACCGTGATTGGCGGTCTTGGCGGTGCTATTTGCGAATGCCTTGCTGAAACCTATCCTGTACCTGTTGTAAAGCTTGGTGTTTATGATGTTTTTGGTCATTCGGGACCTGCATTAAAGCTTCTTGATCAATTTGGTTTACGTGCAGAAAATATTGTAGAAAAAGCATTAAAAGCTATTAGTATGAAATAAGTTTTTTGCCGAGTGTATATTACACTCGGCTTTTTTATATTGACAAATAAACATATGTTCGGTATAATTACTATATGGATAATTTAAATAGTATTAAAAAAGCCTGTTTTACAGGATACCGACCTTTAAAATTTCCTTTTCGACTTAATAAAAATAACGAACAATACAATTATTTATTAGAATCTTTAACTGAAACTTTAATTAAACTTATTGAAAAAGGTTGCTCGGTTTTTTATTGCGGCATGGCAGAAGGGTTTGACATAATTTGTGCCGAAATAGTCTTAAGTTTAAAGAAAAAATACAAAAACTTAAGGCTTGTTTGTGTTATACCTTTTTTAGAGCATAACAAGGCGGTAAAAAATGATTGGAAAAAACGTTACGACAAGGTTATATTCAATTGTGATGAGATTGTTTATTCATCAGAAGAATATCAAATCTCTGCTTTTCAAATCAGAAATATATATATGGTTGACCATAGTGACATAGTTATTACTTGGTATGACGGTCAAAAAGGCGGTACTAAAAACACCCTTACTTACGCACAAAAGGAAGGCAAGAATATAATAAATTTAAACAAAGAATATAGCAAAGAATTTAAAAATATACAAAATAGAATAGATTTTACTTAAAAACCCTTAAAAATATGATATTTTAAGGGTTTTTTACTTGACATTATAGTAATTTATTGTATAATTGTATACATAAATACAAGAGGTGATAGAATGTTTGAATTATCCGATAAAACTAATCTGCTTGAACAAAGAGCGTATAAATATTCATTGCAAGATGTTCCAGAGGCTAATTTACAACGCGACCTTTATTCTTACGATGAAGTTCCGCGTATTGCTTTTAACCACCGCCGTGTGCCTATTGGAATGCCTGAGGAAATTTGGATTACGGATACATCCCTTCGTGATGGACAGCAGTCTGTAGAGCCTTATACAGTAAAACAAATTGTTGAAATATATAAATTACTTTCGCGTCTTGGTGGTCCTTACGGTTTAATTCGTCAAACTGAATTTTTTGTTTATAGCAAAAAAGATAGACAAGCAATTGAAGAATGTCAGGCATTAGGGCTTAAATTTCCCGAAATTACTACTTGGATACGTGCAAATAAGCAAGACTTTAAGCTTGTTAAGGATTTGGGTATTCGTGAAACTGGAATTTTAGTTTCTTGTAGTGACTACCACATTTTTAATAAACTTAAAATGACTCGTAAGCAGGCAATGGATACATATTTAGCCACTGTTGCAGAAGCTTTCGAAGCAGGTGTTATGCCAAGATGCCATTTAGAAGATATAACTCGCGCCGATTTTTATGGCTTTGTAGTACCGTTTGTTAATGCACTTATGGAGATGTCACGTGATGCAGGAATACCTGTTAGAATACGTGCTTGCGATACTATGGGTTATGGTGTACCTTATCCTGAAGTTGTTCTTCCGCGTAGTGTACCCGGTATAATTTACGGTTTACATCATTATTCTGATGTTCCAAGCGAATTACTTGAATGGCATGGTCATAACGATTTCTATAAAGGTGTTACAAATGCTGCTACAGCGTGGCTTTACGGTGCATCAGGTGTAAACTGTTCGTTACTTGGTATCGGCGAGCGTACCGGCAATGTTCCGCTTGAAGCTATGGTAATGGAATATGCGGCACTTCGTGGCTCTTTTGATGGTATGGACCCAACTGCTATTACAGATATCGCCAATTTCTTTGAAAAAGAGATTGGTTATAAAATACCTCCAATGACACCGTTTGTTGGTAGAAACTTTAATGTTACAAGAGCAGGTATTCACGCGGACGGTCTTTTAAAGGATGAAGAAATTTATAATATTTTCGATACTAAAAAAATATTAAATCGTCCGGCATCTGTGCTTATAGGTAAAACAAGTGGTCTTGCAGGTATCGCATACTGGATAAATACCAACTATAATTTGCCTGTAAATGAACAAATTGATAAGAAAGATCCACTTGTAATAAAGCTTAAAGAATGGATTGATCGTGAGTACGAAGACGGAAGACAAACAACCTTGTCTAATATGGAACTCGAATCAAAAATTGAAGAGTTTTCCTGTGGTAAATATAAAAAGATTTAAGGAGACAAACTATGCTTAACCATAAACCAGTTTCTTTAGCCGATCAGGTTTATCAAGTTTTAGAAATGGATATTTTAAGTGGTAAATATGCTCGCGGTGAAATTTTTACCGAAAATAAATTATGTGAAATTCTCGGCGTAAGTCGAACTCCGATAAGAGAAGCACTTCGCAGACTTGAACAAGAAAATCTTATAAAAGATAGCGGAAAAGGTTCGGTTGTGCTTGGTATTACTGAAAAAGATTTAGAAGATATTTTCACTATACGTCGACAAATTGAAGGTCTTGCGGCTAAAATGGCGGCAGAAAATGCTACTACAACACAAATTGCTGAATTAAAGGATGCATTAGAGTTACAGGAATTTTATTTAAGCAAACATAATTCTGAAGAAATTAAGAGTATGGATAACCGTTTTCATGAAACTTTATACGCAATTTCAGGCAGTGTAACTTTTTATAACATTCTTTTATCACTACATAAAAAAATTCAAAAATACCGTAGTGCTTCTATTCGTTTAAATTCTCGCGCACAAGAATCAGTAGAAGAGCACAGAAGAATTTATGAAGCTGTTGAAAAACAAGATGGCGAAAGTGCAATGCGTTTTGCATTAGAACATATAGATAACGCTTACAAAAACATTACTAGAAAGGACTAAATAATAATGGGTTTAACTATTGCACAAAAAATTATTAAAGGGCACGCTTTAAGCGGTGATTTGACTGTTGATAGCGAAGTAGCGCTTAAAATTGACCAAACCTTAACTCAGGATGCTACAGGTACAATGGCTTATTTGGAATTTGAAACAATGGGCCTAAAAAGAGTAAAAACCGAACGTAGTGTTGCTTATATTGACCATAATACTTTACAATCGGGCTTCGAAAATGCCGACGACCACAGATATATTCAATCAGTTTGTAAAAAGCACGGTATATATTTCTCGCGTCCCGGTAACGGTATTTGCCACCAAGTTCATCTCGAACGTTTTGGAAAACCTGGTAAAACCTTAATAGGTTCCGACAGTCATACACCTACAGGCGGCGGTATTGGTATGCTTGCAATGGGTGCAGGCGGTCTTGATGTTGCAGTAGCAATGGGTGGCGGTGCTTATTATATTAAGATGCCTAAAATGTATAAGGTTAATTTAATTGGTAAATTGAATCCTTTCGTTACTGCTAAGGATATAAGCCTAGAAATATTGCGTATTCTTTCTGTAAAAGGCGGCGTTGGTGCAATCATCGAATGGGGCGGTGAAGGTATAAAATATCTTTCTGTTCCTGAACGCGCAACTATTACAAATATGGGTACTGAGCTTGGTGCCACAACTTCAATTTTCCCATCAGATGAAATTACTCGTGAATTTTTGAAAGCACAAGGCAGAGAAGAAGATTACATTCCGCTTTCAAGTGATGCAGATGCACAGTATGACAAAATTATTGATATAAACCTTAATGAATTAAAGCCTTTAATCGCTTGTCCGCATAGCCCTGATAATATTGTTACTGTCGAATCCCTTAAGGGCACTAAGGTTGACCAAGTATGTATTGGTTCTTGTACTAACTCTTCACTTTTAGATATGCTAAAGGTTGCAGCTTTATTAAAAGGTAAAACAATCGACCCGTCTGTTAGTCTTTCAATATCACCAGGCTCAAAGCAGGTTCTTTCAATGCTTGCTGAATGTGGCGCTTTAACCGATATTCTAGCTTCGGGTGCTCGTTTACTTGAATGCGCTTGCGGCCCTTGTATAGGTATGGGATTTTCACCAAATTCGGCAGGTGTTTCGCTTCGTACATTTAACCGTAACTTTATCGGCAGAAGTGGTACTGCTGATGCAAGCGTTTATTTGGTTTCTCCTGAAACAGCAGTAGCAGCCGCATTGACAGGTGAAATTACAGACCCAAGATTATTAGGTGAAATGCCTGTAGTTGTGATGCCTGATGCTTTTAAAATTGACGACAGCGCAGTAATAGAACCTGCAAATGAAGCAGAAGCTGAAAGCTTGGAAATATTACGCGGACCTAATATTAAGCCTTTTCCCGAATCACTTCCACAAGAAGATACTTTAACAGCTAAGTTAGTACTTAAAGTAGGCGATAATATTACAACCGACCATATTATGCCTGCAGGTGCTAAAATACTTCCTTACCGTTCTAATATTCCGCATTTATCACAGTTCTGCTTTGGCGTTTGTGATACAACCTTCCCAGAAAGAGCGAAAGCGCTAGGTAAATCTATCATTGTAGGCGGTAGTAACTACGGTCAAGGCTCTTCTCGTGAGCACGCAGCACTTGTACCTATGTATTTAGGGGTTCGTGCTGTTATTACAAAGAGCTTTGCGCGTATTCATGTTGCAAACCTTATTAATGCAGGTATTATGCCTTTAACCTTTAAGAATGCAGATGATTACGATAAGCTTAATCAAGATGATACATTAACATTTTCAAATGTATTTGAAGGTATGGATAATGGTGAAATTATTCTTAAAAATGAAACTACAGGTGATAGTTACACACTCGTTTGCTCATTTACAGATAGGCAAAAAGCCATTTTAAAAGCCGGTGGATTGCTTGCATACACTAAGGAGATATAGATAATGGAAAGTTATATAAACAGCGCTGTAGAGCAATTTAAGGCGGTTTTAGAAGAACAAATTGCTCGTCAACAAAAAATGGAACAGGAAAGTGGCGCTATAGATTACAAAAGACTTGAAAAAATTATTATTGGTATCTGTTATGGTGATGGTATAGGCCCAATTATATCTAAGGAAAGCAAACGCCTTCTTGATTTTATACTGAAAGATGAAATCGAAAGCGGTAGAGTTGAGCTTAGAGTTATTGAAGGTCTTACAATCGAAAACAGAATAGCTAAAAACAAAGCAATACCCGATGATGTTTTGGCAGAAATAAAAGCTTGTAATGTAATCTTAAAAGCACCTACTACAACCTTAAAGGGTGGTACACTCGAAAGCGCAAATGTTGCAATGCGACGTGAGCTTGATTTATATGCAAATGTGCGCCCAGTATGTGTACCGGAACAAAATATAGATTGGACATTCTATCGCGAAAATACCGAAGGAGAATATGTTTTAGGTAGCCGCGGTATTGATATACCTGATACCTTGGCAATGGATTTCAAGGTTACAACAAATGCAGGTACACGCCGTATTTGTCGTGCTGCATTTGAATTTGCAAGGGCTAACGGTAAAACAAATGTTGCCATTGTTACTAAAGCAAATATTATGAAAAAAACCGACGGTAAGTTTTCTCAAATTGCGCACGAAATTGCAAAGGAATACCCCGAAATCACTGCTGAAGAATGGTATATTGATATAATGACAGCTAATCTTGTTAATGAAAATATTCGTTCTAAATTCCAAGTATTTGTATTGCCTAATCTTTACGGTGATATTATTACCGATGAAGCAGCGCAAATTCAAGGAGGCGTTGGTACGGCGGGTAGCGCCAATATTGGTGATAAGTATGCAATGTTTGAGCCTATACACGGTAGTGCGCCGCGTCTTATAGAAGCAGGTAGGGGTGAATACGCTAATCCTACCAGTATGTTTAAAGCAACCGAAATGTTACTTCGCCATATTGGGTTTACCGAAAAGGCAGATAAATTAAATAAAGCGCTTAATATATGTGCTGAAACTGAGAAAAAAGTTGTAATTGATGAAAGTGAAAATAGTGCTACTTGCAGTCAATTTGGCGACTATTTAATGGAAACTATTAAAAAAAATTAATATCATATATATTACTTTAAAAAATCCACTATTTTTAGTGGATTTTTTTATTTTATACACTATATTTTGTTGACATAAAGCAATAAAAAATATATAATATTAATAAGTATTTTATCGAAAGGGTAATG
>JAZSCF010000088.1:0-9815 GCA_045602785.1 Acutalibacteraceae bacterium | reverse complement strand
TCTAGTGTAAAATGTGTATATGACAATATACTTCCCTCCGTGTTGTTGTATTTGTGGTTATTTACATTTTACACTTTGGGTTGTATATTGTCTATTTTTTATTTAGTGTTGCACTTCATATTATAATCTGTCCAGCTCCCTCGTCAGAGGGAGCCAAGGTGTAGATTTGTCCCTGATTTAACTCAACCATATAATACACCAAAAGGTCGGTGATTCGATGAAAAAATTTCTTGCTTTTACTTTTTGTTTAATGATTCTTTTATTGTGTTGCAGTTGTAAGTCCGAAGGTGTAACTATGCCTGATGGTTCTGTACAGTACAGGCAGTTAAACGTTTCTAATAATAAGGAACTTGAATTTAAAGATGAGGACGGCAATGTTTTGCTTGATGAAAAAGATGTTGCCTGGATTTATGAAAAATATTCAGAAGATAGCGGTTACAATTTAATATTAGAATTCACTGCTGACGGTGCTACTGAATTAGCCAAAGTGACGAAAGAAAATGTTGGAAAAGAAATCTCGCTTTTTGCAGACGGCGAAAATGTTTTTTCGGCGATGGTTGTAGCAGAAATTTCAGACGGAAAAATTGCCATTGTAGGAAAAGCATCAAATTATAAACAGTTAATGTCGCTTAGCGAAAAAATTGCAGATTAAAGACTTTTAGTAATTTTGATTAAAAGCATAAAAGATATTCTATAATTTTTAAAATGTACTTGAAAGGAGAAAAGTATGAATATATCAATTAGAGCGACTATAGAAAATGAAGCAATAGAATTATGTCAAATACAAAAGGATGCTTTTCTCCCGTTATATGAAAAATATCACGATGAAGGCAATCCTTATTTGCGCGGAATAGAAGATATTACTAACAGACTAAATTCCGAGTACTTCCGATATTTTACAATTTTTGTGGATGAAGAAATTGTGGGTGGCGTTTTATACAAGTGTAAGGGCAGAACTCCTTTTATTGAAAATTTGCAAGAAAAGCAATACTATTTACAAAGAATTTATATTAAACCCGAACAACAATGCAAAAGAATTGCACAAACAGCAATATTGCTTTGTGAGAGAGAATTTCCTGACGCAAAATGTTATTTTGTAGACTTTCCGGAAGATTTAATTAAGAATAAACGGTGTTATGAAAAAGCGGGTTTTATTGATACAGGTAGAAGATTACAAACTCAGCCGGGTTTGGTTTTGGCATGTTTTCAAAAAACATCGCAAGATAAAAGATAAGAAAAAAGTTTGACTAAATGCCACGGATTTCAAGTTTATATTATTCGTGCTATTAGGTGCAAACTATAGAAAAAGACAAGTCGCTCGACTTATCTTTTCGCTTTTATCAAAATAAATCCCTTGTGGGATTTGCGAAATATTGCTTCGTGTTGACTTATTTTTGTTTTTGTTTTACAATGTACATAATTAAGTTGGTGAGGTGTCGGTTATGGACTTTATCATTACAGAATATGGGGCGCGTCAGTGTGACAGACTTCAAACCGAGATGATACAGGCGGCGTTGGATGCGTGTTTTCTTGCCGGGGGTGGCAGGGTGATTGTGCCAAAGGGCGTATTTTATACAGGCGGATTAAGGCTTCGCTCCAACACAACGCTTTACTTGGAGGCTGGTGCAATTTTGCGCGGAAGCCGCAATCCTGCGGACTATTTTGCATATCGTGATGACCAAATCGAGCCACTGAAAGAGATTGTTCTTCCGCCAAATGTAAAAGAAAGCGGTAGTACGCTTCCGTACAGTGATTGGAATTCGGGTTTAATCAAGGTGATAAGCGCAAAGAATGTTGCTATTATCGGCGAAAGAGGATCTTATATTGACGGTATGGATTGCTATAACCCCGAAGGCGAGGAAAAATACAGAGGTCCGCACGCCATTAATATCTTTGATACTGAGAATATACTACTGGAAGGCTATACAGTTATCAACGGCGGAAACTGGGCACATAACATTTATTGTTCCAAGCAAATAACGGCAAAAAATCTGACCGTTTTAGGCGGACATGACGGATTTGATGTGCGTAGCTGCGATAATATACTGATAGAAGACTGTGAGTTCAGAACGGGTGATGATTGCATAGCCGGCTTTGATAATAAAGATGTGAAAATAAGAAACTGTGTTCTTGATTGCGCTTGCTCAGCAATTCGTTTCGGTGGAACGGATGTATTGGTAGAAAATTGCCATGGAATTGCTCCGTCTAGTTACGGTTTTCGTGGTTGGCTTACCGAAGATGAAAAAATTCATAGCGCAAAGACAGGTGAGCATTGCAGACATGAAATGCACACGCCGTTTCAGTACTATTGTGACTTCAGGGCGGATATCAGACACACGCCCGGCAACATTGTGGTTCGAAATTGTCGCTTTGATAATCCAAATGCAATTTTCCTACATCCGTACGGACATAGATGGTGCTGCAACCGACCGCTTAGTTCTATTGTTTATGAGAATTGCGAGATTTTTGGATTGTCGCTCGCAGGTGTTTTACATTCGGATAAGGAGGAGCCTTTGGATTTTAGGCTAAAGAATGTGAAACTAACCGCAAGGGATGAAGCTGCGGATTTTCCCATATTCGAGGCTGATAACTGCAAATATATTGAATTTGACAATGTTATTATAGAGGGTTTTTTGAATCCACACATTGTTACAGACAATCCGAACTTGGTAAAAATCATAAATGGGACGGATGTAAAAATTATTCAATCTGAAAAATGAAGAGCGCATTAGGCACATTAGAAAACAAGTCGCTTCACGCAAACGCTAGTGGGTGCTTCACACCTTGCACCTATATAGCGTTTGTGCTATAATACGCTAAAGGTGGCGATTTTTGTGAACACAATTTTATATGAGCTGCATTTTAATTGGTTAGAAGCCCTTGTGTTATTCATTCCATTAATTGTTGGACTTGGATTTTTATTCCTTTTTAGGTGGTACCCTGAACAAAATTCCGGAGTTGATAAAAAATGGTCTAAAGGGTATGTGGGATATGTGATTTCCAAATGGATAGGTTGGATTGTTGGCACTTTTGCCATACTCCTATTTGTTTGTGTGCTGGCAGCCCACATTTATGATTATTTTGAAATTAAAAATATTCTTGAAAATGATAAGGCGCATATTGTTGAGGGATATGTCGAACAATATCATGCTATGCCGCGTGAAGGACATGATACAGAGCATTTTGAAATTGATGGTGTATATTTTGAGTATTCAAGTTCTGAAATATTAAATGGATATAATACGCCTGCTTGTTATGGGGGCGTTATCAAAAAGAATGGTCAACATTTAAAAATTAAATATACTGTTGACAACATAGGAAATAATGTTATTTTATATATTGAAGAAATTAAGCAATAAAGAAAAGATGGCGATTTTATGAAATTGAATTTATCACAAATAAGAGATATAACCATAGGTGCTAGCAGAGTTGAAGAAATTGACGGTAATATTCATTTTTATCGCTTTACAAAGGAACAAGAAGAGCTTTACAAAGAGCGCGATTTAAGTTTTTACCAAAAAACTTTTTGCACTTCGGGAATACAAATGCGTTTTCGCACTAACAGTCAAGCGCTCTATTTAAATTTTGATGTTATTGCCGCAAGTACCAGAAATTATTTCTCGGTTGAAGTGTTTGTAAACGGCGAAAAGTTAGACGATATCAAAAACTTTAACGGATCGGAGCTTATGGGTGATTATACTAAAAACATGTTTCCACTTGGAAACTTTTCTAAGGAGTTTTGCTTAGGAGTAGGGGAAAAGGAAGTTTGTATTTATCTTCCTTGGTCGGTTGAAACAACACTAAAAGAATTTACAATCGGTGATGGCTCGTCTATTGAAGCAATTAAACCGAGCAAGAAAATGCTTGTTTTTGGTGATTCTATAACCCACGGCTACGACGCGTTATATCCAAGCAACAAATATATTACTAAGCTTGCTAATATGCTTGATGCCGAAGAAAACAACAAGGCGATTGGCGGCGAGATATATTTTCCCTGCCTTGCGAAAACAAAAGAAGATTTTGAACCTGACTATGTAACTATTGCGTACGGTTCAAACGATTGGAGCAAGTGCACCAAGGAAGAATTGACACATAATTGCAAAGAATTCTTTTATAATGTAAGTGGCAACTACCCAAACGCCAAAATTTTTGTAATCACACCAATATGGCGTAAGGATATGAACGAAAGCAGACCGTTTGGTGATTTTAGATGCGCGGAAGAGATTATTGAAAAGCAAGCTGCCCAATTTGAAAATATTTCGGTGATTAAAGGCTTTGAGTTTGTTCCGCAAGATGAAGAATTCTTTGCGGATTTAAGACTGCATCCAAACGATAAAGGCTTTGCACATTATTTTAATAACTTATCAAAACGAATAAAAGAGATATTACACAGCTAAAAAACCGAGTTTTCAGGTGCGACCCCGATTCATTAACGCCGATTGGTAGCAAACAAGCAGAAGCGGTGGCAAAGAGACTCTCTGTTCACGGACTTGATAAAATATACAGTTCAACCTCTAACCGCGCTATTATGACTGCTACACCCACCTGTGAAATATTAAAAAAGAAGCCCGAGCTTTTGGATTTTGCTAATGAAAATCACGCTTGGCGGGAATTGACCGTTGAAAGAGAAGACGGCTACAGTGTCCCCAAAATTTTAACCCTTTCGTCCGAAGCACACATATACCGCGAAGGACTACCCACAAAATATAATAACTATTTGTATTATTAGTCACAAAGGAGAACTAAATAAAATGATGCATTCAATTTTGATAATCGGTCAGTCTAATATGGCGGGTCGCGGATTTAAAAACGATGTAGAGCCTATAGAAAACGAAAGGCTGTTCGTTCTTAGGAACGGGCGCTGGAGAGGTATGTATGTTCCTGTTAATGCCGACAGGGAAACTTCGGGCATAAACCTTGTTGAAAGCTTTGCAGATAAATATTCTAAAGAGCATAATGTTGATGTTGGTATAATACCTTGCGCCGATGGCGGAACCTGCCTTGACCAGTGGCAGGTAGGAAGTCTGCTTTTCGACCATGCTTGTTATATGGCTGAGCTTGCTTCAAGAACTTCAACAATTTGTGCGGTTCTGTGGCATCAGGGCGAAGCGGACTGCTTACCGGAAAGATATCCCTTATACGAAGAAAAGCTTACAAAAATAATGAATGCTTTTCGCAAAAAGCTTAATTTATATGATGTTCCGTTTTTGCTTGGCGGTCTTGGAGATTATTTGCAGCTTAGCGAAAGGCATTTGGCGCTTAAAAATTATTTTCGTATAAACGAGTCGCTTGAAAATATAGCAAAAAAGGATAAAATGACAGGCTTTGTTTCCGCAAAAGGCTTGGGCTGTAACCCTGATATGCTTCATTTTTCGGCAGAAGCGCTTAGAGAATTTGGTTTGCGTTATTATGATGAATTTTTAAAGCTTGAAGATAAGAATAAAGTATTCACGGAAAAGAGCACACTTGACGCAGCTATCAGAAGCGAGATAGAAAAACTGTAAAATTATTGAAAGTGGAGTGTATAATGGATATATTGCAAGGCGTGTATCTTTTATTGGTCGGCTTTGGCGCAGGCTTTGTTCAGCGTGTTACCGGTTTTGGACTTGGTATAGTTGCTATGATGTTTTTGCCGCATTTTTTACCAAATCATACTGCCGCTGCTGCAATTTCTTCATTACTTTCCTGTGTGGCTACAACCTATAACGCCATTCGTTACAGAAAAAATGCCGCGCACAAATTGGCACTTCCTATGATATGTGCCGCGCTGATTACTATTCCCATAGCTGTTCATTTTTCTTCGGTGGTGTCGGGGCATATTTTTAAAATTTTGCTTGGTGTGGCGTTAATTCTTTTAAGCCTTTATTTTGTGTTTTTTAATAAGAATTTTAAAATTAAGCCGAATATATTAAACGGAGTATTAGCAGGTACACTTGGCGGAACCTTAAGCGGTTTGTTTTCTACAGGCGGTCCGCCGGCGGTGTTATATATAAGCAGTGCAATTGATGATAACCTTACATATTTTGCAACCATTCAATTTTATTTTTGCTTTACCGATTTATACGGTACCACAATGCGCATTGTAGATGGAATACTTACTTTTGATATATTGGTTTTAGCCGTGATTGGTATGGTTGGATGCTTATGCGGTAATTATTTAGGCAGTATTGTGTTTAACAAACTGGATTCCAAAAAGCTTAAGTACATTATATATATCGGTATGCTTATAAGCGGTGTAGTAATGTTTTTCTAAAGACAAAAAGAACGAAGTTTAACTTCGTTCTTTTTTGTTATCTGTTCAAATACCATATTGCAAAGGTTAAATATGTTGCAAAGCTTACCCACACCAAATAAGGTATTTGCAAATAGGCGGCGGTTTTATTTATTTTGTAGTACTTCATTATTGTTCTTATAATAAGGTATAAAAGTAGTAGAATCCAAACAGATGCCAGCAAAAATGCCCTAAGGTTAAAGAAAATTATACTCCAAAAAAAGTTTACAAAAAGGCTTAGTGCATAGGTTAGCAGTGCTGAATTTTTTTGAGCCGCAGATGCGGTTTTATTAAGATAAATTATTGCCGCGCTAATGCCCATAAGGATAAACAAAACAGTCCACACCACAGGGAACAACCATGACGGCGGCGAGAGAAACGGTCTTACAATATCGTTGTAAATACCCATACTGTTGCGCGTGAAAAATGCCGAAAGCGCACCCACCGCTAACGAAATAAAAATAGAAACCGCAAACACTTTAATTTTTTCTTTCATAATATCACCCCTTAAATTATATAAATAAAATTTTGTAAATATGTTTTATAAAAATGGCTACAATATTTTTAAGGAGTGATATAAATGATAGAACAAGATACTATAAAGTTGCTTCGCGAATGTGATGCAGGGGTAAAAATGGGTATAGCATCTATTGATGATGTTATAGACTATGTAAAAAGTGAAGAATTAAAATCCGCGCTTAATGCCTGCAAAGACGAACACAGCGAGCTTAATACCCAAATTGAAGAATTGCTTGAGCGTTACCACGATGACGGCAAGGAGCCAAACCCCATAGCTAAAGGTATGTCCTGGATGAAAACCAATATGAAGCTTATGGTGAATGAATCCGATTCTACTATTGCAGGGCTTATGACCGACGGCTGTAATATGGGAGTTAAATCGCTTAACAAATATCTTAACGAGTATGCCGCCGCGGATGAAAGGTCAAAGGATATATGTAAACGCCTTATACACTTAGAAGAAAAGCTTACCGCCCAAATGCGAGATTATTTATAACTAATATATGAATAAAAAAACAGGTGGAGTTCTCCACCTGCTTTTTTATATGCCAAGTAAGTTTTCAGCGTTTTTGTGTGTTATCTTTTCCCAGTCGGCGTGGGAGATTTCGAGAGTATTTAAAAGCTTTAGCTCCATTTCGGCAGTATGCCAAGGGCTATCTGTACCAAAAAGGATTTTATCGGCACCGTGGGTATCAATAATCTTTTGTGCGTAGTATTTTGGCAAAGAAGCATAGCCGAAAGAGGTATCGAAGTAAATATCCTTACCGCATAGTCTTTCAAAAACTTCTTTGCTGTAGCCAATACCGCCAAAGTGAGCGGCAATAACGGGAGAAGAAAACCATTTAAGTGCTTTTTCCAACTTTTCGGGTGTGGCGCCGTAGGGTGGGGGAAAGCCGTAGTCCTGTCCTGCGTGAAAAACGGTGATAAGTCCAAGCTCGCCAATTTTTTTATAAATAGGCTTCATTTTTTCATCATCTACAGAAAACTGTTGATAATCAGGGTGAAGCTTTACACCCTTTAGCCCTAGGGCTTTGATTCGTTCAAGCTCTTCTAAAGCATCGGGTGCATCAGGAAAAACCGAGCCAAAGGCGAAAATATTTTGCCCGTCATTTATAGATGCCGCAAAATCGTTTACATTTTTTTGTTGGGTGGCATTGGTCGCAATGTTCAGTACCACCGCTTTATCAACACCGCTTTGTGAGAAAAGCCTTTTAAGGTCGAAAAAAGTGCCGTTGGTGTATGGGGTAAGTCCGCCCGATGCACAGCTTAATTTTTCTATAGCCTTTTGTGCGATTTTCTCAGGAAAAGCGTGGGTATGAAAATCTATTAACATTTTTATCACTTCCGAAGATTGATAAAAATATTATACCCAATAAAGTTTTCTTTTACAAGATATTAACCGCAAAATTTGGTTGTAATTTGTTTATAACAGTTTTTGGGGGAATAATCCCACTCGGTAATGCGGTTATCGGGGATAAAGTATTTAATTTCGGGCGAGTAGGCGGAATCAAAACTATCTATAATGATAAGCTTGATTTTCATTTTATCCCTTAAAATGCTTTTAATGTATACGCTTGCTTGCTGACCCACCTTGACGTTCTCTTTAGGCTCGGCAAGACCTGCAAGGTTGGGAGTTATCTCAACAAAAACACCGTAATCTTCAACACTGCGTATAACACCCGTAACTGTTTGACCTGCAGAAAATTCGCATGCATTTTCTTCCCAAGTGCCTAAAAGTTCTTTGTGGGAAAGGGTTATTTTTCCGTCATCGCTAATTGATTTAATAACTGCTTTTATGTTATCACCTGCATGGAAGCGGTCTTTGGGGTGGGATATACGAGAAACCGATATTGCATCTATCGGCAGTAACGCCACATTGCCGCAGCCTATATCACAAAAAGCACCAAAGGATTCTAGGTGTGTAATTTTTGCATCTACTATATCTCCACATACAAGGGTTGAGAGCATATATTCGCGGCATAACTCTTGCGCGCGGCGGCGGGATAGTATAGCAACCGTTTTGCCCTGCGCGTCACTTTTAAAAGCAGTTATTATAAAGCATACCGTTCTGCCAACGCGCGATATCAGCGCAATATCTCTTGTTGTGCCGTCGGCAATACCTAAAGCGCCTTCGTTTCGGGGGATAATTCCCTTAATGCAACCTAGGTCTACTATAAGGTTGTGCTCGGTGTCACACATAATAACAGGTGCTTCCAGTACCGTTTCTTTTAGTTGTGCTTCCGCCAAAGCGGCAAGACTTGACATACTTCTTTTGTTCTCACTAAAGCTATAAAGCTTTCCTTCGGGATAAAAACCGTTCATTGTTCCTTCACCTTTCATTTTTACATTCGGTAATAAAAGTATATTATAAGAAGCTTGAAAAAATGATAGAAGTTTGTCAAGTTTTTAAAAATATTTTATTTGCAAAATTCGGTTAATTGTGGTATAAATTTACACCAAACACAATATGTAGAGTGTACTTTTATTATGCAATAAAATAATAAAAAAATTTTAAAAAAACACTTGATTTTTGCATTTACTTATGGTAACATAGCAAGGTACGCTATGGTGACATAGTGTGTAAACATGCGTTGATGCAGGAGGTGGCCCGATTCGTTCGGGGAAATTTCTGCGGAGTATGTCCGATTTTAAACCGGGCGAACGAAAAGGAGTATATAAGGAAACTTGCGACCTTATATGCAACGGCAAAGCGATTTGCCGTCCGGAATTGACTGTAACCCCAGCAATGCCGGTTTTATATTGCGCAGTGATGAAAAACACGGCGCGGTGTAAGTTTTTGCCCGCCAACTACTTAAGGAGGCGAAGTTCACATGGCAGTGAAAGAAAAAATTCGAATTCGAATCAAAGGTTACGACCACGCGCTTGTAGACCAGTCTGCAGAGAAAATTGTAGAAACCGCTAAACGTACAGGTGCTAGAGTATCAGGTCCCGTACCGCTACCCACCGAAAAGGAAATCGTAACAATCATCCGCGCTGTACACAAATATAAGGACAGCCGTGAACA
>JAZSCF010000087.1:0-14464 GCA_045602785.1 Acutalibacteraceae bacterium | reverse complement strand
GCAAACGAAGTAATATATCGCAATGCTAAAATCAACTGTTATTATCCCGAAAACTTAAAGGATTTAGAGTACCGCAGTAAGCTTGATTTACAAAGCGGAGTCAGAATAGTTGAAATAGAAGATTGTGACCGTTGCGCTTGCTGTGCACCACATGTTAATAACGCGAGTGAAATAGGTATTATAAAGATACTTGATTTTGCCAAAAACAAGGGTGGTATTCGTATTTGGGCGGTATGCGGAAAGCGCGCTCTTAAAGACTATAATAACCGCTATTTCGATACTGTGGAAATTTCTTCGTTGCTTTGTACACCACAAAATGAGATTACTAATGCTGTTAAAAAACAGCTTGAAAATATAGACAGTCTTAAATACCAAATAGGCGGACTTAAAAGGCGCATTATTGAAAGCTTTGCAAGCACCTATAAAGCCGAAGGCGAAATCTCTGCCGTTTTTCAAGATGGCTTTGATATTAAGGATTTGCAGGTTTTGGCAGATTCTTTATGTAAAGAGCACGGCGGTATAAGGGCTGTTTTCAGCGGAAGTGACAGTGAATACTCTTTCGCAATATGCGGTGAAGCCGCAAAACTTGATAATTGGTTTAAAGAGTTTAAAGGCAAGCTTACTGTACGTGGTGGCGGACGTAACGGTATGGTACAAGGTACCGTGCTAAACACTAAGGAAGAAATATTGGGAGTTATAAATGAACTGGACTGAAATTACAATTAAGGTGCCGCAAAAGGATACCGATTTAGCGGCAGCTATCGCTAATATGACGGTGCCGTACGGTATTTATATTGAAGATTATTCCGATTTAGAAGAAAAGGCAGAAGAAATTGCTCATATAAATTTAATTGATGAGCAGCTTTTGGCAAAGGACCGCTCGGTATCGCTTATTCATATTTACATATCTGAATGTGATAATGCACTCGAGTCGCTTGAATTTTTAAAAGAACGCTTTACTGCCGAAAATATTGAATTCCAGATCGATAACAAAGGCGTTAACGATAAGGATTGGAATGAAAACTGGAAAAAGTATTTTCATACTATGGAAATTGGCGAAAAGCTTGTAATAGTACCAAGCTGGGAAACTTATGATAATAAAGACGGTAGAACAGTACTTAGTATTGACCCAGGTGCCGCTTTTGGTACAGGTACTCACGCTACAACCTCACTTTGCCTTACTTTATTGGAAAACTATATAACCGATAGCACACAGGTGCTCGATATTGGTACAGGTAGCGGTATTTTAAGTATTGCATCGGTACTTTTGGGTGCTAAAAATGCAATTGGTGTGGATATTGATGCGCAGTCAGTAAAAACGGCTAAAGAAAATGCCGAAATTAATAATATAGCCGATAAATGTGAATTTATAGTTGGTGATTTGGCGGATAAAATAAGCGGTAAATACAATGTTGTTTGCGCTAATATTGTAGCGGATGTTATAATAAAGCTGTTCGAGAATGTAGAACAGTTTTTAGAACAAGATGCGGTGTTCATAATATCAGGTATTATAGATATTAGAAAAGACGATGTCTTAGCCTCCGCAAAGGCTAAAGGCTTTACAATTTTAAAGGAATGCTACAGGGATAACTGGTGCGCATTTGTATTACAAAAAAATTAACTGCAACACATTAGTAGGAGTGAATATATGCTTGAATTTGAGGAATTAAGCTTGCGGCTTTTAGGCAGTAAGGACGAGCTTTTGGAACTTAAATCCGCTTTAGGCTATGATAGTCTTTTAAGAGAGATTGAAGAGCTTGAAGCCAAGGCTTCGGCACCTAATTTTTGGGATGATTTAGAAAATTCTCAAAAAATATTGCAAAGAACGGGTAAGCTTAAAAACACTGTTGAAAGCTATGATAATTTATGCACCCTTTTTGAAGATTTAGAGGTTCTTATTCAAATGGGGGATGAAGAGGGCGATTTATCGCTTATAGAAGAAATTGAAACGACTATAAGCGAGTATGAAGAAGGGCTTGCAGGGCTTCGACTTCAAACCCTTTTAACAGGTGAATACGATAAAAATAATGCGATTTTAACCTTTCACGCGGGCGCTGGCGGAACTGAGGCTATGGACTGGGTTTCAATGCTTGTGCGAATGTATACGCGTTGGACCGAAAGACACGGCTTTAAAACACAAATTTTAGACTTTTTAGATGGTGATGAAGCAGGTCTTAAAAGCGCAACTATTTCAATTGAAGGCGAAAACGCTTACGGCTATTTGAAAAGCGAATCGGGTGTTCACAGATTAGTGCGTGTATCTCCCTTTGATGCTTCGGGAAGGCGACATACTTCCTTTGCTTCGCTTGAAGTTATGCCCGAAATTTCGGATGATAATAACATTGAAATCAGGGAAGAAGATATTAAAATGGATGTTTTCCGTTCGTCAGGTGCGGGCGGTCAGCATATAAACAAAACCTCGTCTGCGGTGCGACTTACCCATATACCTACGGGTATTGTGGTTGCTTGCCAAAACGAGCGCAGTCAGTTCCAAAACCGCGAAAAAGCAATGAAAATGCTAAAATCAAAGCTTTTGGAAATCAAAGAACGCGAGCATCTTGAAAAAATTGATGATATTAAGGGTGTTCAAAAGGAAATTGCTTGGGGTTCACAAATACGTTCGTATGTGTTTATGCCGTACACCCTTGCAAAAGACCACAGAACAGGTTTTGAATCGGGCAATATAAATGCCGTTATGGATGGCGACCTTGACGGATTTATTAATGCATATTTAAAGGCTGCTTCGGCAGGCGAATTAAACAACAATATAGGAGAATAAAAATGAAAAGAATTTTAAGTTTGGTACTAGTTTTAATTTTAATGCTTACCTGTTTTGCAGGCTGTGCTAAAAAGGAAAAAAGAGAGCTTTATAATGTTGACCTTGGCAAGTATGTTACATTGGGTGAATATAAGGGCTTAAAGGTTGACAAAAAGTCTGATGAGTTTAAAAAAATCAGTGAAGACATTATAGCAAGCGATGTTCAAACCTACGGTTTATATGTTACCAAAAATACCGGTAAGGTTAAAGAAGGCGATAATGTAAATATCGACTATACCGGTAAAAAAGACGGCGTTGCTTTTGAAGGCGGCACCGCACAGGCTTATAATTTGGTTATAGGCTCTGATAGTTTTATAGACGGCTTTGAAGATGGACTTATAGGTAAAGAAATAGGCAGTACAGTTGACCTTAATCTTACATTCCCTGAAAATTACGGAAATGATGAATTAAACGGTCAGGATGTAGTTTTCACCGTTAAAATTAATTACGTTACTACTACTGAACCCAAAAAGCCAGAGGATTACTGTACACTTTTAGGCTTTTCTAAAGTAGAGGATTATGAAGCTAATGTTGAAGACCGCGCTGTTGGTGAAAGCCTACAACAAGCAATTTTAAACGCTTCTAAGGTTAAGGATTATCCAAAGGAAGATTTAGACTTCTTGTACAGTAAATATTACGAGCAGTTTGAAAGTACCCTTGTAAATAACTATCAAGCAACGGTTGAGCAGTACTTAAGTTCGGTAGGGCAAACTGCTGACCAGCTTAAAGAACAACTGATTACAAATCAGGTAAAGCCAATTATGGATATGCAAATGGTTTGGTATGCTATTTTCGATAAGGAAGAATTAAAGATTACTGATGAAGAAAAAGAACAAACCATTAAGGAAATTATCGCAAGTGGTGGCGATTCAAGTGTTACAAGAGCCGATATTATTGAAGAATACGGCGAGTATTATATCGAAATGCTGCTTGTAAGTAATAATGTATTTGAATTAGTAAAGAAAAACGCAAAAATTTCTTAAATTCTATTTATGGCGGACTTTTGTCCGCCTAAACTTTTGAAAGGAGTGGTGTAGTTGCAGTTAAAAATACAAAACGGTGTTGTTGAGCTTTCGGGCGATACAATTTTAAATTCTGTTAATATTGAAATTAACGACCAAAGCAAAATTGCGGTTGTTGGCCGTAACGGATGCGGTAAAACCACCCTTTTAAAAACTATTGCAGGCGAATACGATATAACAAAGCGCGAAAGCGATACTGATATGTTTTTTGCCGTTTCTGGAAGACCAAAGGTTGGTTATTTATCACAGGTGACCTTTTCGGATTATAGTAAAACCCTTTTAGAAGAAGTGCGCTCGGCATATAGCGAGATTTTAGAGTTAAAGGAAACTTTGAGGGACGCACAGGCTAAAATGGAGCAAACAAACAGCGAAGAAGACATTAAAAACTACACTAATTTGCTTGATACTTTTACTAATTTAGGTGGTTTTTATTTTGAACGTGAATATGAAAATGCTATAAAAAAGTTCGGCTTTGCGGATAGTAAAAACTGCCCTTTAAACGAATTTTCGGGTGGACAGCAAACTAAAATTGCTTTTTTAAAGCTTTTATTATCTAAGCCTGATATTCTGCTTCTTGACGAGCCTACAAACCACTTGGATATTGAAGCTACCGAATGGCTTGAAGATTACCTTAAAAACTACAAAAAGGCATTTTTGGTAGTATCGCACGACCGTATGTTTTTGGATAATACCGTTAATACCATTTACGAAATAGAGTATGGTAAAACCTATAAATACAACGGTAATTATTCGCAATTTGTTAAAGAAAAAAAGGCTTTTAAAGAGCAACAACAAAAGAAGTTTATCGCGCAGCAAAAGGAAATAGAGCATTTGGAAGATTTAGCTGAGCGCTTTAGGTACAAGGCTACCAAAGCGGCTATGGTGCAAAGTAAATTAAAGCAAATAGACCGAATGGATGAGCTTTTTGAACCCGAAAAAGATAACCTAAAAACCTTTCATGCCGATTTCGAGCCTTACGATATTGGTGTTAAGGATGTCTTATCGGTTACCGATTTAGCTGTAGGTTACGATAGTGTTTTATCGGTTGTGAATTTAGAGGTCAAGCGTGGCGATAAAGTAGGTATTATAGGCGGTAATGGTCTTGGTAAGTCTACCTTTATTAAAACTCTTATGGGGCAAGTAAAGGCCCTTGCGGGTGACTATAAATTTGGTCCGCGAGTTAGTATTGGGTATTTTGATCAGCAAATGGCACAGTATTCATCATCTGATACTGTTTTGGAAGACTTTTTGAAAGCCTTTCCACATTCTACCGATTTTGAAGCGCGCTCGGCTTTAGGGGCATTTCTCTTTAGTGGTGATGACGTTTTCAAAACTGTTAATATGCTTTCAGGTGGGGAGCGTGTACGCTTAGCACTTTGTAAAATTTTTAGAAAAAAGCCTAATTTCTTAATTTTGGATGAGCCTACAAACCACCTTGATATTGTGGGTAAGGAAACACTTGAGTATATATTAAAAAACTTTTCGGGTACGGTTATTTTCGTATCTCACGATAGATATTTTATAAAAGAAATATCTACATCTCTTTTAGACTTTAGAAAAGGCGAAACGACGTATTACCGCTTTGGATATGAAGAGTATTTATCAAAATCTAAAACCGAAACGGTTAATTTGATTACAGTTGAAGAAAAGCCAAAGGAAAAGAAAAGCTATACAACACCTTTAAAGGAAAAGGCAAAAAGAGAGCGCGCAATAAAGAAAAAGGAAGAGCAAATTGAAGCGCTGGAGCAAAAGATTAGCGAGCTTCAAGCCGCGCTCGAACTACCTGAAAATATTTCTGACTATTTAAAGCTTTCAGAAATTACAGAACAGCTAAATTTAGCTGAAGAGGAGCTTAAAGTCGCGTATGATGAGTGGGAAAACCTTTAAAATTAAAAGCAGATTTTCTAGTTATTAGAAAATCTGCTTTTGTGTTTTAAATATTAAATTTTACTGTTTGCTGGCTTCTATAACCTTGCTTGCAATTTGTGCAGGTACTTCTTCATATCTTTCAAGCGCTAAAGTAAAGGTTGCGGTACCTTGGGTGATAGAACGCATAGCAGTTGAGAAATCAGACATTTCAGCAATAGGTACTTCGCCTATGATTTCCTGCATCTTGTTTTCAGCCGGATTCATACCAATAATTCTACCACGACGTTTGTTGATATCACCAATAACATCGCCAAGCATTTCATCCGGAACTAATACTTTAAGGGTGCCTATGGGCTCTAAAAGTACGGGAGATGCTTTCGGTATACCTTCTTTATAAGCAATGCTTGCTGCCATTTTGAAGGACATTTCGGAAGAATCTACAGGGTGGTAAGAACCATCATAAAGGGTTGCCTTTAGTCCAACCATTGGGTAGCCTGCCAATACACCGCTAACGGCTGAATCGCGAAGACCTTTTTCAACTGCGGGGAAGAAGTTTTTAGGAACGGCACCGCCGAATACTTCTTCACAGAATACTAATTCTTCACTGTCGCAAGGCTCAAACTTAATCCAAACATCACCAAACTGACCGTGACCGCCCGATTGTTTTTTATGTCTACCTTGAACCTGAACTGGCTTGCGGATAGTTTCGCGGTAAGCGATTTTTGGTTGCTTAAGCTCAGCTTCGGCGCCAAACTTACTCTTTAAGCGAGAAATTATAACGTCAATATGCTGTTCACCTAAAGCCGAGAGTATAAGCTCTTTGGTTTCTTTATCGGTATGAACAGTAATGGTTGGGTCTTCTTCAGCCATACGGTTAAACGCGCCTGCAATTTTTTCTTCATCGCCCTTAGCCTTTGGATAAACTGCAACGGATAGGGTGGGATTCGGGAAGTTGATGGTAGCTATAGCAATATTTCCTTTTTGAGAAAGGGTATCGCCTGTAATAACGTTACCTAACTTAGCAACTGCGCCAATATCACCTGCGGTAATAGCAGCTGCATCTTCCTGTTTAGCGGCTTTCAGCCACATAATTTTAGAAATGCGCTCGCTATTGCCTGTGCGGTTGTTTACAAGCTGAATATCGTTTTTAACTGTACCTGATAAAACTTTGAAGTATGAAAGCTTACCAACGAATGGGTCGGCAATTGTTTTAAATACACAAAGTGCGGTTTCGCCCGATGCATCAAAAGCACATTCTTCGCCGTCTGCATTAGTGTATGTGCAGTCAGCAGTAGAAGGCAGAATTTGAAGTAGGTTATCTACCATCATAGGTACGGCATTACCGCTTTGCTGAACACCGCAATATACGGGGCAAATATCGCCGTTTTTAACGCCTGTAGCCAAGCCGTGTATAATTTCCTCAGGGGTGAATTCCTCACCAGCGAAGTATTTTTCCATTAAATCTTCATCAGCAGTAGCGATAGCTTCTAACAGCATACTTCTCATATTATCGATTTCTTCGCTTACAGGCATACGCATTTCTTTAATCTCTAAGCCTTCGCAAGCGTAAGCTTTATTATCAATAAGGTTTATGTAGCATTTAACCTGTTCGTTTTCAATATATGGAACAATAACAGGGCAAATTACAGCGCCGTACTGACCTGCCAAGGCAGACAATACACGGTAGAAGTGAGCGTGGGTAGAATCAAGCTTACCTACAAAGAATGCTACGCTCTTTTTCAATGCGCGCGCCTTTTCATAGCACTGCTTAGCGCCTACAGTAAGACCTGATTTACCTGAAATTGTAATGATAGCGCTATCGGCAGCCTGTAATGCTTCGTGAATACCTGCTGCAAAGTCAAAAAGACCGGGAGCATCTATAATATTAAGTTTACTATCATTTATTTCAAGTGAGTAAACCGAAGTTGATACTGAATTTTTTCTTTTCTTTTCTTCGGCATCAAAGTCCATAACGGTTGTACTGTCACTAATCTTACCTATACGGTCGGTAGCCTTTCCGTAAAATAAAATAGCGTCAGCTAAGGTTGTTTTGCCTGAACCACCGTGTCCTAAAAGGGCAACGTTGCGTACGGCATTTTGTGAATAGTCTTTCAATTTGATGCACTCCTTTAAGTGAATATGTTTACAAAATCTAGTATATCACATTGTTTTAGTAAATACAACTAAAAATTATAAAAATTTTTCAAAAAAATTATTTAAAACTTCTAAATATATGCATATTGCAATAATTTTAGACGTGTTATTTATTAAAAAGATAAAATATAGCATTTAAAAAATTACAAAATGTAAATTTTATTTATAAAAATTAACCATAAAAATTACAAAGCTGAAATAATTTGTAACTGAATTGTTTTTGGTATTTTACTGCACTTATGTGTATAATTAGAATATAAATTAAAGGAGGCGGTAATATGCGTAAAAATGTTATGTTTTCACTTGTACTTGTATTATGTGTTATAGTACTTGCATTTGCCGGCTCTAAGACCGATGTTTCTAAAGTTCAAAGCACCGAAATTCAAAATACCGAAGTGCTTAATGTTGCTCAAAATGCACACACCGTTAACAATGCTTTAAATGCTCGTTTTCTTAATATGCTTAACCATAACTTTGTTTATGATGATGCTTTTTATGATGATGCCGCTTTGGTAAACGATTCTATGCTTGCATTACTCGATAAGGCAGAAGATTCTTTCTTAGATGAAGTTGTTTTGGGTGACTATATTTTCAATATGTATGGCAAAAAATATGACGGTTTTGATTTCTTGGGCGAAGAGTTACCGAAAGAGCAGGGCTATGTTTACATTCTTCCAAGAGGATATAACACCTATAGCCACGAAATTGTAACTGTTACCGATAATAACGACGGTAGCTTCACCGTAATTACTAATGTTGAAATTTCGTGTGCAGACAACACTACCGAAAATGCAAAATGCGAAACTGTATTCTTACAGGCTGAAGATTCGGCTTTCGGTTACAATATAGTATATAGCGATATAATCGATGTAACCGGCACAGAGGTTGATTGTTAATTTAATAAAACCAAACAGGCTTAATCACAATTTGTGATTAAGCCTGTTTTTTGTTTATAATGACTAACTACAATCATTATAACCTTATTACATTAGCATTTAAATCTTGACCTGATGTTACTATATGATTATGACAAGTGAACATTAAAATTTGTCCGTCTTTAGAATAATCATTTAAAAATTCAAGTGCCGTTTTGGTGCGTGTATCATCATACTGCGCTAAAGAATCATCTAATATAATAGGTAGGGGAGTATCTTCATTAATAAGCTTTGCAAGTGCTAGCCTTAAAGCTAAATAAGCTTGGTCTTGAGTACCGCTTGATAAATAATCAAGCTCCTTACTGCCAAAGGTATCGGTCTTATTTACTGCAATATCAAACGATTTTGAAATCGACATCGCGTCATATCTGCCGCCTGTAAGCCCTGCGAAAATTTTGCTTGCGCTTTTTTCTAACTCACTGCCGTAACTTTGGCGAACTTCGGCATAAGAATCGGTAAGGGTGGCTAGCGCTATATCCAAGCAGTCGGCATAACTTTTTTGCGATTCTATTTTTTTGTCTAATTCCGATAATTCTTTTTTAATGCTTTCACTACTCTTATTACTTGTAGTTATGGCCTTTACTTCGGTAAGCAGGGTAGCTATTTGGGTTTTGCGGTCGGTTATAGCTTGCAAAATAGTGTCATACTCACTTTTTACCGCTTCAAAATCTATATTGGTATTGGTGTTAAGTGTAGCAAGCTTTTCTTCAGCTTGAGCGTAGGAAATGTTGCCAACATCTTTTAAAATGTAGTTAATATTTTGCTTTAATTCCTTTTGCTTTGCCGATTTTTGCTTTATGCTATCAAGCAGTATTGATATTTCATCCGAATTGGAGTCTTGGCTTAAATGTGAAAGTAACTCACTTAAAATACCATTTTCGTTTTCAAGCTCTAAATTTAAATTTTCAAGTTCTGATTCACCGCTTTTTAGTAGTTCTTTTTGCTTTTCAATTAACGCGGTATTTGTGTTTAAAGCGGTGTTTATAGCGGTAAGATTTGCTTTTTCGGAAGCCATTACCGATATAAGCCCGTTTTGTTTTAGCTTTAAATCTAAAATTTTGCTTTGTGTTTTCGAGTTATTAGCCTTAATTGTGCTAATGCTTGCAACACCTATTATTATAAATACAACTGCAAGCGCAATACCCACAAAGGTAATAATCGGGTTTACTAGATATAATCCGCCGCCTAAGGCACCGAATATTGCCGCTAATATAAACCATAAAATATTTGGCTTTTTGGGTGTCGCGTTTTCCAAAGCTTCTATTTCTTGTGTAATAGCATCACTTTCAATTTGCATATCGCTAAGCTTTTTTGTAAGCTCGGCGGCTTTTTCGGGTGTGGCATCGCTTACAGGGTTTAGCGCTAACTCTAAATTATTTTTTATAAGCTCGTTTTCGTTTTGCTTTGATGTAATTTTTGCTTTAATATTTTGAATTTTTGAAAGGCAAAATTCAACCTTTCTTATAAACATTTCATCAGCAACGGTGCCATTTTCTAAAGTAAGGCTTTGGGTTAGAGAATCAAGCTCGGCTTTTATATTTAAAAGCTCCTTTAATTTTTCGGCGTTGCGTACATCCTGCTCGCTTTCTATCTGTTGCTTTAATACGCCAGCTTTTGCTTGTAAATCCTTAATTTCGGCGGTTAAAAGTTCGGCTGTGTGCTTGGCTTTTTTTACCTTTTCTTCGGCTAAGAGCGATTTTTCAAGCTCTTCGTTTAACTGTTTTTGAAGTTTTATATTTTTATCGTAAATACCGGTTCTGCCGCTTTTTGACATAAGCTCAAACTTAGCGTTCGACAAACGCTCGTAAACCTTGTCAAAGGAAACCACTTCGTCACCTGTTAAAGCAATGTTTGAAAGCTTGCCGTTAAGCTCGCCCGCGGCTAAATTGTTGCTTTCGGGAAAACCGAACTGACCAATAAAAATACTGCGTTCAAATGCCATAGGGGAAAGACCGAAAAGCTTTATTCCTATATCGGCGCCAACGGTTTCTCGTGTGCCTAAGCCTAAATCTAAAAGGGTTACCTTATCGGTTGAGTTAGAACTGCCGAAAATACGCTCAATACGGTAATTACGGCCGCCGTTTTCGAAGTCTATGCTTCCTGCCATAGTACTGTTATCCCAAGGGGTATATTTTTTGCGCAAATTCTTACTTAATTGCGCGCTCGAACGTTCGGTACCGTAGAACATCATTTTAATAAAGCTCATAACGGTGGTTTTTCCGTTTTCGTTATCACCGTAGATTATATTAAAGTTTTTATTAAAGTCTAGGCTCAAATTTTTAATACCGCCAAAAGCGGAAATGTGAATCGCATTAATTTTCATTGTATTTCACCTCGCCGCCGAATGCTTTAAGACCCAATTTTAAAGCGGTTTTAAAGGCTTCATTTTCGGGGTTTTCCTTAATTTTATTAAGCATATTTTTAACAAAAACACCTTTAAGTGAAGCTTCTTTTGAAAGTAATTCGTAGTCGATTTTGTACTCGGTAGAGTCTTTTAGTTTTACAAAGTATAGTTTATTGGAAAGGCGGGCGGTAAGCTCGGCTAAATTTATTTCGGCATTTTCGGGAATACTGCCTACAAGCTCTATTTTGTAAAGATTATCACTAAAGTTTTGATATTTGTCGCTAAGTGTTTTTAAAACAAAATCAGCGATGTTTTCAATATCGGTAATGTCTATTTTTTCGTGAATGTGTTGTCTTTTGGAAACAGCTATAAACTTTAAATCTGCCTTGCCTTTGCTAATATCACCTAAATAAACACCCTTTTGGTCTAATTCATCAAAGCCTTGACCTTCGGGGCAGCCGCAGTAGGCAAAGCTTGTGTTTTCTATTTTTCCAATTGGTGTGCATTTGTGAACATGACCCAACGCAATATAGTCCATACCGCTGTTTCTAATAAAGCGGGGTGTGATAGCATTATAGTCAGAGTTTAAGTCGCTCTTTAATTCGCCATGCTGCACCATTATGTTTATATAGTCTTGGGAAATATCGGTAATAGAAAAGGCTTCTTCACCTTGTGAATGGGTGTTTTCGAATGATCTACCGTAAACACAGGTATTTATATCAGGGAAAGCGATTTTACTATCGGTTACGGGTAAAACATAAAGGTTTTCGGGTAAATTATCTGCCGCAAAGGGCGAATTTGCATTAAGTGGGTCATGATTACCAGCACAGTATACTACCTTTATTGGTGCTATAGCCTTTATTTTATCAATGACCGGTTTGGAAAAGGCGGGATCTACAGCTTCGCTGTCAAAAAGGTCGCCTGCGATAGCCACAATTTGCACATTCTCGCTTACTGCTAAATCCATTATGTTTTCAAAGGTTATAAGGGTTTCAAAGCGTCTGTTATCAGCGTTTGCGCCTAAAAATGAATCCTGGGCGCCTATATGAATATCTGCACAATGCAAAATTTTAACACTATTCACTAATACACATCCTTAATTTGCAAACTATATATTATATAATATCATATTGTGATATACTTTTCAATTAAAAATAAAGCCTTTTAAATTGACTTTAGCGCTTTTATGTGTTAAAATGTCTTTAATAATGAAAAAAGAGGTGCGCAAATGGAAAAAGATAATTTTAACGATTTATTTTTCGATGCAATTTTAACCCTTAAAACACGCGAAGAGCTTTATAAGTTTTTTAGCGATGCTTGTACCCCTAAGGAGATTTCTGCTATAGCACAACGCTTTGCAGTAGCAAAAATGCTTAACGAAAAACAGGTTTATAACGATATTGTTAAAACTACAGGCGCATCTACTGCTACAATAAGCCGTGTAAACCGCTCTATTAACGAGGGGTTTGAGCTTGCTTTTTCGAGGCTTAAATAATGTACGATAATTTTTCATTGGTTTATGATGGGCTTATGTATGATGCCGATTATAAAAAGCGTACGGCGCATTTGCTAAATCTTTTTAAAAAGTACGGCAAAAAGCCTACATTGTTGTTAGATGTTGCCTGCGGTACAGGGGGCTTTTCTAACGAGTTCGCACAAAACGGTATTGAGGTTATCGGTATAGATATGTCTGAAGAGATGCTGTCGGTTGCGCGTGAAAAGTCGGCAGAAATGGGTTTAGATGTTTTATACCTTTGCCAAAAGGCAGAAGAGCTTGATTTGTATGGCACTGTAGACGGTGCAATTTGTTGTCTTGACAGTTTAAACCACATAACCGATTACCGTGATTTTTGCAAGGCAATTGAAAGAGTATCGCTTTTTTTAGAGCCTGACAGCCTGTTTATATTTGACCTTAATACACAGTATAAGCACGAGCGCGTTCTTGCGGATAATGTTTTTGTTATTGAGAATGAGAATGTTTACTGTGTTTGGGTAAATAAGTATAAAGAAAAAAATTCGGTAGTGGATATAAATCTTGATTTCTTTATTGAAGAAGACGGACTATATGAACGCTTTTCGGAAAATTTCTCCGAAAGGGCGTATAATAGTGATGAAGTATCAGCCGCATTAGAAAATGCAGGGCTTCAAGTAGTTGCAATTTTTGATGATTTAACCGAAAATTCGCTTAAAAGTAATAGCGAAAGAGCGGTTTATGTTACAAGAAAGGTAAAATAATGGGAAAGCTTATTAGATGTATAACCAGCGAAGGCGCGGTTATGGTATCGGCGGTAGACAGTACCGATATTGTAGCCAAGGCGGAGCAAATTCATAAAACCTCGGCGGTGGCAACTGCGGCTTTGGGCAGAATGCTTACTGCAGCTTCTATGATGGGTAATATGCTTAAAGGCGAAAAGAATACTATTTCGCTTAAAATGGACGGTGGCGGTCCTTTGGGCGCTTTAACTGTTGCGGCAGATTCTACGGGTAATGTTCGCGGATATGTTGCAAACCCTGTTGTAGAAATTCCCCTAAAGCCTAACGGAAAGCTTGATGTATCAGGTGCGGTGGGTAAGGATGGTAGTTTATTTGTTGTTAAAGACTTAGGGTTAAAGGAGCCTTATAACGGCTTTGTGCCCATAGTTTCGGGCGAGATTGCCGAAGATATTACTTCCTATTACGCTACAAGTGAGCAAATTCCTACCGTTTGTGCGCTTGGTGTGCTTGTTAACCCTGATTTAACTGTAAAAAAAGCAGGCGGATATATTTTGCAGCTTTTACCCTTTACCGAAAATGAGATTATTGAAAAAATTGAAAATAATCTTGCCCGCGTAAAACCTGTAACTCAGCTTTTAGATGAAGGTATGGATATTGAAGATATTGTACGCGATGTACTTGAAGGCTTTGATGTTGAGGTTATATATGAAGAGCAGGTTGCATATAAATGTAAATGTTCAAGGGAAAAGGTAAAAGCTACACTTGAAAGCATAAATCCAAAAGAACTTGAAAGTATGTGTGAAGATTTACCACAAATAGAGGTAAAATGCCATTTTTGCAATACTGATTATGTCTTCTCGAAAGAAGAAATAAAAAAATTTGAAAAAAAGTAAAAAAAATTAAAAATTTTGCTTGACAAATGCAATCTATTGTGATAATATATTGCTTGTCGCCGGTGAGTTGCCAATGGCAAGCCAGCGCGGTCATCGTGGGAGCATAGCTCAGCTGGGAGAGCATCTGCCTTACAAGCAGAGGGTCACAGGTTCGAGCCCTGTTGTTCCCACCATGTGGCCTGGTAGTTCAGTTGGTTAGAACGCTAGCCTGTCAC
>JAZSCF010000086.1:0-61113 GCA_045602785.1 Acutalibacteraceae bacterium | reverse complement strand
TATTTTGCAGATAAGAAAGTTCTTGAAAGCATACTTGAAAAATAAAAACAATGTAATTATTGCAAGTATAATAGATTATCCTTACTATGTAAATGAGTATATGCCCATTGATGATATCTTAACCGAAATGAGTAACCACCGCCGTAATCTTAGCTTTGTTAAAAGCGATGAGGGTGAGGTTATTGGTATAATAACGGTTGAAGATATTTTAGAAGAATTAGTTGGAGAAATCTATGATGAGAATGATGTAGGAGGTGCGGAGAATGATTAGTACCTTCAGATACATAGCTATTTTGTTGCTTGTTTTTGTTTCGGCATTTTTCTCTGGTACAGAAATTGCCTACTCTTCTGTAAATGCATTAAGGCTTAAGAACCTTACTAAAGAGCGTGAAACGCTGCCGCTAACGCTTGCTATAAAAATTCTTGATGATTATGATAATTTGCTAAGTAGTATCCTTATAGGAAACAATATTGCAAATATGGCGGCTTCATCAATAGCAACCGTTGTAGTAGTTGGCTGGTTCGGCTGGGATGAGGGTTACGCATGGGTTTCAACCCTTATTATGACTCTTTTGGTGCTTACCTTTGGTGAGATTATCCCTAAGGTTTTAGCAAAGCAAATACCTGAAATTTTCTGTCAAATAGCTGCAGTTCCAATTTATGTTTTATCGGTAATATTAAAGCCTTTGAATTTTGTTATAATGGGCTTTGTGAAATTGGTTTCTAAAATTTGGGAAAAGAAGGCTGATGACAGCGAAACCGTTTCGGAAGACGATTTTGAAAATATTATAGATATTGTTGAAGATGAAGGCGTTTTGGATGAAGAGCAATGCGACCTTTTACAAAACGCACTTGACTTTGATGAGGTTTTAGCATACGAAATTATTACTCATAGAGTAGATATGGATGCGCTTGATATACGCGACCCGTATGAAGTGAACCTTAAAAAGTGCGAAGAAAGTACATATTCTCGATTACCCGTTTACGAAGATACTACCGATAATATTATAGGTATATTACACCTTAACCATTTTTATAAAAAGTTTGTTGAAAAGGGTAAGGTTAATATTCGTGAATTGTTGCTTCCTGTAACCTTTGTTCATAAGACTATGCCTTTACCTGATGTACTTGAAAAAATGAAAGAAAACAAGTGCCATATGGTAGTTGTGCTTGATGAGTACGGCGGTACAATGGGTATTCTTACTATGGAAGATGTTTTAGAACAGCTTGTAGGCGAGATTTTTGACGAGTCGGATGAAATTGAGCGTGAGTTTATCGCTATAGATGATACCCACTTCGAAGCTGACGGCGATATGCGTGTTTACGACTTCTTTGATGAGTTTGACATTGATATTGATGAAGATGAAGACTTTGAAGCCGATACCGCAACGGTTGGTGGATGGACCCTCACAATGCTTGAGGGTGAAGTTGAAGAAGGTAGCACATTTACTTGGGAAAACTTAGAAATTACAGTGCTTAAAACTGACGGCTTCCGTGTTGAACGTGTAGGCGTTGAAGAATTGCCTATAGAAGAAGAGGAAGAAGATTAAGTAAAAAAACTCTGCTTTTGCAGAGTTTTTTTGTTATTTCATATTGAAAAATGCTTCGATATGTAGTATAGTATATATTGTAGTTAAAACAAGAATTTTTGGAGGCGTATACAATGTATAGAAAAATTTTAGCAATACTGCTTTGCGGATTAATGATATTTCTCGTAGGCTGCGGTGGTAAAAAGAATGAAGATGTAAGCTCGCAGGTTTCAACTAATAGTGAGCCTGAAAAAATTACATATTACACCAACAACCTTACAGGTGAAAAAAATATGACCGATAAGGACAAGGTTGATAATAGACCTGTTGCTGTTATGGTAAACAATATTTCTATAGCGCAAAAGGTACAAACCGGTCTTACCGAAGCTGATATTGTTTATGAAACTGAAGTAGAAGGCGGCATTACTCGTCTAATGGCGGTTTTTAAGGATATTTCCAAGGTAGAAAAGATTGGTACAATTCGTTCTGCTCGTTATCCGTATATTGATCTTGCTATGGGTCACGGTGCTATTTATGTTCACCACGGACAAGATAAAACCTACGCTAAGCCCCACCTTCGTGACACCCAAACTTTCGCAGTGGGTGAAAACAATGCAGGTGTTCGTATCAGAAACGAAGGCTTAGCTTCTGAACATACCCTTTATGGCTACGGCAAAAAGATTTGGGAATGGTTTGAAAAGAAGAATTACGATACTAAGCTTAAATCGGTTGAAAATTGGCAGACCTTTGCAAGCGAAGATAAAAAGGTTGAGTTTTCTGACTTGGCTGATACTGTAACTGTTAAGTTTTCTAATGCATATACTTCGGTATTTAAATACGATGCCGAGAGCGGTAAGTATATAAGATTCTTCCGTGATACCGAACGCAAGGATTACTACACAGGTAAGAGCGAGCTATTTAAGAATATTTTCGTGCTTAAAACCGCTATTACATACTATCCTGACGGTAAGCACAAAAAGGTTGATTTATCATCGGGCAGCGGTTACTACTGCGTAAATGGCACCTATACCCCAATTAAGTGGAAAAAGGGTAGCTCTTCAAACGGTCTTAAGTTCACATTGGAAGACGGCACACCTTTAGAAGTAAGCCAAGGTAACAGTTGGGTTTGCTTCCATAGCAAGAGCTTTGCACCTAAGTTTGAAGCAAATGAAAAGGCAGAAGATAAGACCGAGATTAAAACTGATGCTGTAACTAGCGCTAAAAATTGACATTATTAAATAGTATATGATATAATACCCCCATAGGCTATGGGGGTATTTTTATGTTAGCAAAGGACTTGTTTCAAAAAATTGGTTTTACCGAGGAAATGATAGATTTTTACAATGAAAACAGACCTTTTTACGGTGAAGAGTGCGAAACACTTGCAAGGGCATATATGCGCGATGGCAAGGATTTTAAAGAAGCACTTTCCGAAATGCAGGAATTAGCACCGAATATTAGTCTGTATATTTCAAATGTAATTTTTATTTTAGAATGTACGGGCTATGCTCACGAAGATTTTAAGGCGAAAACTATTAGTGATGATATTTTTTATAACAGTATGAGCGATATAACCTATAAAATGCGGGAGTGTAAAACCGTTAAGGGTGTTTACGGTACCTTTGTGCCCGATTGGTATAATAAATTTTTAAAAGTAGAAAGATTTGCGCTTGGAAGACTGCAATACGACCCTTGGGAGCATTTGGAAGATACAATTAATATAAATGGCTTTGTGGTTGAAAAAGGCTTTAAAACACTTGCGTGCCATATTCCGTCAAGCGGACCTTTAACCTACGAAGCAGTTTTGGATTCATTTAAGCAGGCTTACGAATTTTTTAGCGATAGAATAAAGGACGGAAAGCTTCTTATAGAGTGCTTTTCGTGGCTTCTTTTTCCGAAATATTTGTCAATTTTTAAGGAATGCGCTAACAATACCTATTCTTTTATAAGGAACTTTTATTTATATGATACGTATAAGTATGAAACATTTTTGGACGGTTGGCGCGTTTATGGACCTGATTTTGAAAAATGTGATATTGAAGAATTACCCGAAAACACCCGTATGCAAAAGGGCTTTAAGGAATATTTAAAGGAAAATAATGATTTTGGCGGTGCCAGAGGGGCACTACTATTCGACGGCGAAAATATTTTAACAAGAAGAGAAGATTGATGTTTAATAAAAATTATTTGCGTGCAATAGAGCTTAATGGGGAATTGCCCGAGGATTCTTACCTTAATTCGCTTCCCGTAATAAAGGCTTTTAAAAGTATAGGCAGGCTTGAGTTTTCAGCGCCTGTAACCTTTCTTGTGGGTGAAAACGGGACAGGCAAGTCAACTTTATTGGAAGCTATTGCGGTAGCAATGGGCTTTAACCCCGAAGGCGGCGGTAGAAACTTTACATTTTCTACTAACGATTCCCATTCAGAATTATGGCAGTATATAGATACCCTTAAGGGCTTATCAGCGCGGGATGGATACTTTTTACGAAGTGAAAGTCTTTATAACCTTGCAAGCAATATCGATGATATGGATAAGGAGCCATCTTTCGACCCACCTGTTATTGAAGGCTATGGCGGAGTTTCACTTCATAAACAGTCGCACGGCGAGAGCCTTTTGTCGCTTGTACAAAACCGCTTACATGGGCAGGGGTTATATATTTTTGATGAACCCGAGGCGGCATTGTCACCTATGCGAATTTTAACCCTTATTTCAGAGATAGATAGGCTTGTTAACAATAAATCACAAATTATAATCGCAACCCATTCGCCAATTTTAATGGCTTACCCAAAAGCCGAAATAATAGAGCTTTCTATTGACGGTATTCGCAAAATAGCTTACACTGATACCGAGCATTATAAGATTACAAAGCAGTTTTTAGATAACCCCGAAAGAATGTTAAAATATTTAGTAGAGTAGAATTAAGGACTTTCTCACGAAAACTTGTGAGAAAGTCCTTTTTGTTAGTCTATAGTGATTTTTATATCGCCTGTATCGGTTGTAATTTCACATTTACCGCCGCTTATGGTCTTTGGTACATCAACTCTTCCCGTATCGGTGCTTGTGATGAATATCTTTTCTGTTAGCAAGCTGCCTTTAACGCTTCCCGTATCGGTTTCTACAAAAATTTCGTCAGCATCAGAACGGTCAATTTTAATGTCCCCTGTGTCTGTTTCAATATTAAATTTATCTTTTGCAATTACATTAGAAAGCGCAACATCGCCTGTTGATGTTGAAATGTCTAATGCTTTAGTGGATGAATCTTTAACCGATATATCACCTGTATCAGTATCGATTTTAACCTGATTTAAAACTGTTGCCAAAAACTCAATATCGCCTGTGTTTGTCAAAATATCGGCACTATAAAACTTAAAGTCCTTAGGTAGTAATATATCGCCTGTATGTTCTTTGATTGAAAGTGATGCATATTCCGTTTTTGGAAGATAAACTGTTATTTTAGGGGAGTTAAAGTTAATGCCAATATTATCGTACCAATGTTGATTATTTGCATTTTCAATAGTAAGGGTGTTATCTTTGGCGGTTACTATATGGCTTGATTTTTCCGATTCAAAACACTCTATTTTGCATTTTTTATCATTGGATAATACGAATATTATATCGACAGTATCGGTGTTTATAGAAATATTTTCAAAATCTTCGCTTATTTGGTGGGTTGTGGTTTTATATTTTTCGGTACTGAGCTTTTTGAAATCCCAATTATATTTTGTCATAGCGAAAGCGAACATTGTAAGCCCTATAATTATTAGGAAAGACGCTAAAACAAGCCATATTTTAGTTGACTTTTTCATAATAATCCTCCTTACCCCTAAAGCAGTTTTTAATCCATAATGCAAATTTTTTTGTAAGTATAATAATGCCTTTTGATATTAATTCGCATCCGTAAAACATAAAGATAGAAAGTCCACCGCAAAGGATTCCTGCGCCTATAACCGCAATTCCTGTAAAGATATTATGAGTGAGTGCGAGTATGGCTCCGCTTGCGATTAGGCCGAAAGCACTAGCTATAAGCGAACCGAAAACCGCCCATAAGGAAATAATTACCGACCATAGAGAAATATAAACTGCAAAAATTACCGCAACTACGGCAATAAGTAGTGATAGCCAAATAGGAGAGCCTAACACTAAAAGTACAATTTCTAACGCCGACATACGCTTTTTGGGCTTAATTCTCTCTTTTGCGATTTTTGAAAGGGGAGTATCTGCCACTGTTTGTTTAACAATTTCGGATATGGGTCCCATCTCGGCAACGGCATCTTCTTCCGAAAGACCGTCTTCTATTCGGTCTTCAATCATTTCATTGTAAAATGCAAGCCGTTCTTCAATATCTTGTGGCGGTAGCCCCAACAAACCTTTACGAAGGTTTAGCAGAAATTCTTGTTTAGTCAATATTTTCATCCCCCTTAATTACAAATTGATATATAGATACTATTTCTTTCCATTCGTTTTTAAATTCTTCAATGCGCTTAAGTCCCAAAGCGGTAATATGATAATATTTTCTAAGCCTGCCGCCGTGTTCGGCAGTATGAACGGTTAGCATATTTGCGGATTCTAGTCGCTTTAAAATGGTATATAAAGTAGATTCTGAAAGCTCGATATACGGTTTCATATCCTTAATTATTTTGTAGCCGTATGAATCTTCGCTTTTTATGGCGGCTAACACGCAAACATCCAACAAACCGCGTTTTAACTGTATATCCATAACATACCTCCCTTTACATAATACATCGTAACACGAAGTATTAAATTTGTCAATAAAAAACACCGAAAAAGATTTCGGTGTTTTGCTTTATACTAATCTTCAATTAAGCATTTTCTTATTCTCATAAGTGTTAGGCGGTTTCTAACCATTGGCGAAAAGTCGAGTAGTTTCTCTTTTAAATCGTTTTCAACTTCAATATCACTTAACTCTTTGCAAATCTCAAGTTTATTGTAAAGCTTTAATAGGTCTTCGGTTTCAGGTATTTTTTCAATTTCTTTGTATATTTTCGGCCATTCAGAAGCAATTTTTTTGCCGGTTATTCCTTTGGCAACATCATTTTCGTTTTCGTTTATTATACCGGTGCTGGACGCTTTACCGAAAACCTTATAAATTAGTTCATTCGGGTAACATTCGTAATCACGAAAAGCGATTACTTTTTTAGCGAGCTTTTTGTATTCATCTATTGCCATAAGTGTTCCAACTCCAACCTTTTCGCCATGTAATGCGGTTGAATGAACATTTAAAGCTTCGGGCTCCATTTCAATAAGGTGAGAGATATGATGCTCGGCTGCAGATGCAGGACGTGAATTGCCAAGCATTTGCATAGCAATACCCGAAAGAAGTAATCCGTACATTAGTTTTTCGTAAGCGGATTCATCTTCATTTATAATATTCTCAGCTGATAACATAACTTCCTTTGTGGCATCGAACGTCATATTTGCGATTTTTTCGCAATAGTGTTCATCAATTAAAATATTACCAATTTTCCAGTCGGTAAGGGATACGTATTTGCCAATCATATCGCCAAAACCCGATTTTGCAAGTCTTAAAGGCGCGTTTTTAATAATATCTAAATCGGCAAGCACAATTTTGGGAGCAACGGCAGCCAATGTCTTTTTGCAGCCGCCCCACGTCATAGCCGCTACCGAAGAGCAAAAGCCGTCCACACTAGCAGCAGTAGGACAAGAAATAAAATCTATCTTGCGTTCATATGCACAGTAACGTGTAATATCGTGAATGGTACCTGCGCCAATAGCAATTAGAAGCTCGGTTTCTTTTGGTAATTTTTCTAAAAGTAAATCCACGCCGTGCTCGTTAGCATGTAAGTTGTTAGCAGGTAAAACCACTTCACAATCGACTTGCGGGTGGCGGTCAGCAGTTGCTTTATATGTATTTTGGTCATACACCGCAACACAATATTTTTTCAAATTGTACTCTTTCATATATTTATCAATATTTTTAAGGCAACCGCCTTCAACAATACAAAAAAGAGTATCTATTTTGTGCGATTTGCCGCAAGTGCATTCGCCTGCGTGTTTTTTACTGTCGAAAATCATTAGTTTGTATCTCCTTGACCGTAGTATGCGTTTTTGCCGTGTTTTCTAAGATAATGCTTATCTAAAAGTTCATTTTGCAAAGTCGCTTCGGGGTTTAATTGTATAGTGTCAAGCGCCATAGTTGCTACTTCCTCAAGTATTATAGAATTTTCAACTGATTTTAGCGCGTCCTTACCCCAAGTAAAGGGACCGTGCGAATTAACAAGCACAGCAGGTATATCCATAGGGTTTATATCTTTAAATGCTTCAATTATAACCTTGCCGGTTTCCTTTTCGTATTCGCCTGTAATTTCTTTATCGGTAAGCTTGCGCGTTACAGGCACCGCGCCGTAAAAGGTATCGGCGTGGGTTGTGCCAAATGGCTTTATGGGAACTCCTGCTTGTGAAAAAGCTGTAGCCCGGCGTGAGTGAGTATGTGTTACTGCACCAATTTCGGGGAATGCTCTATAAAGTTCAATATGGGTAGCAAGGTCGGATGAGGGCTTTAACTTGCCTTCGACTACGTTTCCATCTAAGTCTGTTACTACCATATCTTCTAAGGTCATTTTGTCATACGAAACACCTGAAGGTTTTATAACTATATATCCGTTTTTGCGGTCGATTTCTGAAACATTTCCCCAAGTAAGTACCACAAGACCGCTTTTTTTGAGTAATATATTGGCTTCAAAAACTCTTTTTTTAATATCTTCGAGCACAAATCCATCTCCTATTGACAAATTTTATTGTTACAGTATAATTATAATATACTGCACGTATTCGTTCAATTGGTGGCGGTATAATAGGCAAATGAGCAAAAGTTGGTGTTAAAATGAGCATAAGTGAGCGTCAAAAACAAATTTTAGAGATATTAAACGCACGAACATATATCTCGGTTAATGAGTTGGCAAAGTTAACTTTCACTTCGGCTTCATCTATAAGAAGAGATTTATCCTATCTTCAAGACAACGGTATGGTAAAGCGTTTGCACGGCGGGGTTTCACTTTCAGAGCCGATAAATAATGTTGCAAGCTTTTATGACAGAGCGCATAAAAACGTTAAGGGAAAGCGTATTATAGCGCAAAAAGCTGCCCGCCTTCTTAAAGACGGACAGTCGGTTTTATTGGATAGCTCTACAACTGCTACTTTTTTACTTCCCTTTATTGCAAAGCTTTGCGGAATAACGCTTTTTACAAACAATCTTACAACCGCCCTTAGTGCGATTGAATTAGGGATAAATACAAACTGCTTGGGAGGTCATTCTGTAAACGGTAGTTCTTCGTTATCGGGTCCCGAAACCTATAAAGCACTTAGCGATATTACTGCCGATATAATGTTTTTTTCTTCACAATCATTGGATGCTAGTGGAAATATTTCGGATTCCACTCAGGAAGAAAACTTCACCCGTAAGGTTATGTTAAGTTCTTCTAAAACTAAAGTATTTTTATGTGACAGTGAAAAATTTGGTACAAGCACCACCTATAAACTTTGCACACTCGAAGATATTGACTATGCGGTTTTTGATGAAGAATATAAGGATTTAAATACTAATTGCAAACTGCTTTAAGATATAAAAAAACTCTCACATACATTATGTATGCGAGAGTTTTTTGAAATCATAATTAACCTATTTGAACATCAACCTTGTGTGCTTTACCGTCGATAAAGTAGGGGAGTAGGTTGCCTTCAATAGCGTTACCGTCAACAGTAATTGAAACCTTACCGTTGTATTCGTTTTGGGTAAAGGTAATATCATAAGCGCAGCCGCGGAATACACGGTGAGCCGAAGTGTTTTTCCACACCTTAGGCATTGCAGGAACAATTCTAAGACCGTCATAATCGGCTTGAATACCAAGCATATATTCAACAATACCTCTGAATAACCAACCGCAAGTACCTGTAATCCAGTGCATTGGAGATTCACCAACACGCGCAGGAGCCTTTGGTCCTAAATATTGGTTTGAAATAGCGTAGGGCTCCATACCCGATTTTTCTGAAGGATTAAGCGGATTGGTAGGAAGAATGTAGTTAACAGTTCTTAAGGCTTCATCACCGCGGCCAAGCATACAGTCGGAAGCAATTTTAAAGGTACAACCGTGATTATATACAGAACCGTTTTCGTAACAACCGGGGGCGAAGTATGTAACGCGACCAATGTTGTCGTTATGATGAATATGTGGCGGGTCAACCTGAACATAACCAAAGTCACATTGTAATTTGTCTTCAACCAAATCCATCAAGGTATTTAACTCATCTTCGGGAAGAACCTGAGATAATACTGCCCATGTTTGCGGATTTAAGTAATTGTTACCGTCTATTGATTCATAAGAGCCAACTTTTTCGCCCATATCGTTGAAGCCGTAAATAAAGTGGTCTTTTTCCCAACCGTGACGCAAAATGTTTTCCATCATAGTTGCGCGTTTAGCCATAATTTTTTTAGCTTCATCTGCCATATCAATTCTTTCTAAAAGCTCTGCCAATTCTAAAGCGCATTTACAGCTTGCCTGAGAAAGCCATACACTTTCACCGCGCATTTTTGTACCGCAGTTATTAAGCGAGTCGTTCCAGTCACAAGCGCCCCAAAGGGTTAAGCCGTGTTCGCCTACGGTATCAAGTAAGAAGTATACTGCGCGTAATAGGTGGTCTAAAACTGTGCCGTGGTCATCACATTCAAAATACGGGCGGTCGATATCAAGAATTGAATAATCGTTACTTTCTTTAATGTATTGGCAAACGGCGGTAATCATCCAGCTTGAGCAGTCATGTGCAACATGGCGCATAATCGGAATAAATGAACGCATTATGTTGCCGTTAGGGCGAACAAAGTCCATAGCGTAAAGAATTTTTTCTTTGGAAACTGCGGTGTCAAGCTGTACGAAAGCGGTAACATCCTGCATAGTATCGCGTGAGCCTACAACATCACAACGTGCCCAGGTTTTACCCAAATCAATTTGGCGCTTAAGCCAAATGTTAACAAAACGGTCAATAGTTTCATCGCCTGTGCAAATGGTAACCTGATTGTCGTACTGGTTAACGCGCTTTACTAATTCAGCGCGGTTTTGAGCAAATGCATTTTCTGATAAAAGGCGATTTTTCTCTTGGATTGCCATCTCTTTTGATTTTGCAATACCTACTACTAAGCGAATAACCTTTTCTTCGCCCGGCTTTAAAACAACCTTATGGCATAAAGTGTAGGTTTGGTCGTTATCAAAGCAGCTTGCACTCGAAGAAAGAACACCGCCGTTTTCAAGTGCTATGGGGTTTGTGGTTTTGTTGTAATAGCCAATAAATTTCTCGGTTGCTATTTCGTAAGACTCAACAGGATAGTCTGAAGCCATATAGCATTCGGTAAAATCGGTATCCAAAGCATAGCCCTTTGAAGTGCCCAAAATTCCGCCGAATTCCTTATCAAAATCGGTTATTGCATAGGATTTATGATTTGAGGAGTTGGACATCAGATGAGCCATAGGATATACTGAAAAATCCTTTACATCATCGGATATATTTCTAAGCTTGATTTCCCAACATTCTGTATAGCCTTCTATCGGTACAAAAATTGTAAAATCAACATCTAAGCCTTTATATGAAGAGGAAATGAGTGAATAACCCTGACCTACATGTGTTTCCCACTTTGTAAAGGGAAGCTTATCATAGTTGCGGTTTGCAGCATAGTAGGTTTTGTCGTTATTATCCATTATGTAGATAAGGCGGTTGTCACCTACAACATACAAGTTGCGGCGGGTACGATTTTCATCAAAAATCGCACTGGGACCAAAACCGAACTGGTCAACGTCTACAAGGGTGGTTTCGTTCCACAAATAGTTCATAAGTGGTCTTTTTGAATAATGATTGGTGATTACATACTCTTTTTTATGGTCAACAAAATAACCGTTTTGCATAAAAAATCCCCCTATTAATTATTAAAATTAGCATTTTTATTGTAAAGGATTTCCTATAAAAAGTCAATACAAACGCCATAAAAAGCAAAAATCAACCACTTGGATTTGTGGTTGATTTTGTTTAGGCGTGTTTACTCGCCGCTTATGGCGCCCCCTGCGCGAATCGAACGCACAACTAAATCTTAGGAGTACGAAACATTGATTTTTGAGTATTCCCGATATGTAACGAATAAACCCCGATAATCCCTGATATTTACAGGGTTTATCGGGATTTTCTTATTAAGTAGTCCTTTTTGCTGTTAAGTAATTTTTTTAGTGTTCATTTTTGCTTTTGTAGGCAGATTTGTTGGCAAGAAAATAGATTTATGAAATGAATTTTAAACTACTATATGGTACATATCCTCTTGAATATATATAGATTTTTGTATTTTATCCCATTCTTTACTTAGTGAAGGATTCAATTTTCGAAAAATCTTACTATCAAGTTTTATTTTAAAATATGCTTTTATACATTCGTATTCTACAATATAATACATTAGCCAAATAAGTTGACTTTTATTTTTTATTCCAAATGTAATAAAGTTTTCGTAAGCTTTGTCATACCAGTGTGAGAGTTTTATAGTATATACCAATAACATAATTGCATTTAAAATAAAATACGATGAAAATACGATTTGTGATATAATGAGTAATAAATCTCCATTAGCGATGTATCGAATTGATATAAGTAACACGAATAATGAAAGTATTATTTTGGCAATTTCTTTCGGCATTGTTTTTTGAGCAATTATTTTACTAAAATAATTGCTTTCAAAAGTATTAACTGCATATTTCAATAACGATGGAGAAATACGGTTATTATAATATCCTATCGTTGTTAATTCCTGGAATTTAATATTAAATGCATTTTGTATATTATTTTTTCTCCTTGCACTCTCGGCGTCATACCATAAACAGCAATCATTTATGATAGATAAAACAACAAATAGACCAGAAAAGCTGATTTGAATAATATTTAATACATCTTTTATAATATTTGAGGAGATTAAGGATATTGTGGCTGCACTAATATTTAAATAAAACAGAATATTTGTAATCTTAGTAATAATGCCTGATGATTCATAAAGTATATTTATATCGTCTCTTTTACTCATAATTACACATCCGGAAAGATTTTTTTGATTTCTGCTAAAGCTGTATAAGGCATATTATTTTTTTCGTAATCAACGGCTGCATTTATATGGTTAATAGCGGTGTTAACCTTATTCCAATCAGTATTATACTTTATTTTTGTTAATGCCTCCTTGATATAATCGATATAACTTGTGCAATTTATAAAAGAATAATTCATATCTTCAGCAATTTGTTTCTCTAACGCAAATGATGCCATATGTCTGTTATTTTTTGCTATATTCCAATGTTTCAGTAATCTAATAATTGGTTTGATTTTATATGAATTGTTTTTATTACAGGTTAATAATGTAGAGTGAAAACCCGTAGGATCTGTATACATCCAATTTGAAGGTCCATTAGGTATGTAGTAGGAATTGTATAATTTATATGCAGGAACCAGTTCAAATTTAATATGATTTAATTTTAAAACAACGGTTGGATTTGATTGATGTATTTCTGATGTTTTATAATAATATTCTGCGAAACCTTTTAGTTTGTTAATAAAAGTTTGAGGTTTATAGCCATTAGAGTTGTCAAATACAACCATAATATCTACATCTGATTTTTCATCAGCTCTTCGTGGCAAAATAGTTCCTCGACTATATGATCCAAAAACAATTTTCTCGTCGATATCCGAAAAATAATAGTCTAGCCTTTCCTTTATCTTCGATACTGATGTTGATATATTATTTTCTTCGACTTCACTAAGCACTAATGTACTGGCTAAAGATTCTAAATATGAATTGACGGACATTTTTACCTCCTCAACAACTATGATTTGTCTTTTTTTATTATTATAACATAAAATACTATTTTTTCAATGTTAATAATCAATTCTAATTAACAAGTTACCCAATTTCATAATTTTGATATTTAAATTCTCTGATTTATATGATACACTAAATAAAATTGATATTACTTTTTTGAGGAAGATTAATATGTATATTCTTTTACAAAATCAAAATAAAACATTCATTCCCTATAATAGAAATTCAAACTCAATTTTGTTAGAATACACAGAAATAATTTCGGAAAATCATATTATAAATTGGCTTAAAGAGCAATTCAATATGGATGTAATAAAGGCAGAAATTAATACTGTGAATAAAAATGTTATCGCAGTTGTAATTGTATTATGTAATGATACTTACCAAGGCGAGTTTGTGACATTTTCTAAGGCTTTGAAGCTATTATCTGGCGACGAGTTTAAAGAAGTAAGAGATTATATTGAACACCAAAAAATCAAAACAAACATTAAACTCAAATATGGCATTCGTGATGGCAAGGTTATTTGTATCAATGAGATAAGCGAGCAGGAAAAAGGTTTAAAGTGCAATTGTACTTGTCCTGGTTGCGGAATGCCACTTCAAGCAAAATTGGGTCAAGGAAAAAAGCAACGGCACTTTTCGCATAATAATAAGGCTTGCGATACAGTTATAGCGCATCAAAGTGCGCTACACTTACTTGCAAAAGAGATTATTGAAGAGGAGGGCAAAATATGTCTTCCTCCACTTACAGTTCGTTTTAATGAGTCCCCCAAAATAGATATTGATAGGGATTATTATGATGATTTACCGCAAGAAATAGTTTATAAAGAATCAAAGATTATTAATTGTGATAATGTTATTTTAGAAAAGAAAATATCTGATATAATACCTGATGTAATTATTGAAACGTTGGGGAAACAATGTTTAGTTGAAATCGCAGTAACACACTTTATTGATGAAGAGAAGAATGAAAAAATTATACAGTTAGGGCTACCAGTGATAGAGGTTGACTTAAGTTCTGTATATGAATCGGAAATTACACGAGAAGAAATTAGAAAAATTCTTATAGAAAAGCCTGAATTTAAAACTTGGATTTATAACCCTAAAAAGAAAGAGGCAATTCGTTGGGCAGGTACACGTTACACTGAGATTTATAGAGAAATATTACAAAAAGAAATAGAAAATAAAAAACTGCAAAAATTGTTTGAACAGGAAAGAGAAGCGAAAAGAGATAAAACACGCAGAAAGATGGATGAATTGAGTATGCCAGAAAACTATCGAAAAGCAGTGCTTAAATTAAGAAACGATAATTTGTTTTTTGAAATTTTTAAAAAGAGGAAGTTTTTTAAGGAAAATTTAGAACCACCGTTTTATATAGATATTCCCATAACAGGAGAAATGGTTTTTAATTGTGACCGTAGGATATGGCAATCTGCTATTTTTGATAAGTTTATATATAACCGTAAGGATACTGAGCTTGGCAATCCTACAATACACGTTCAAAAGATTGTAAAGTGGATAACTACATATCAGGATGAATTTAAACTTGATTGGGATTTAGTTCCAAAAACTTTTTTATTCATAAAAAATTCGGGTTATTCACGCAGTTTACTACACGAATGTATAAAACAGTACTTAGAGTATATGTCTTTGTTAGGTTTCTTATCTGCCTTGTTTTATAGGGAAGCGAAGGTAATGTCGACATATAACCTTATACCACCCAATCAAGAAAATGCAACACAATTAGCTACTATTCTTAAAAAAGTAAACCAATACTCGTGGGATGTCACAGAAGAAATATATGCGCTTTTATTTCCTCATAAGGTGTATTTAAATTCTTATGCTAAAATTTCAAAAGATTCAGATGATGAAAAGTTTTCATATGAAATATCAGAAATTAAAAGAAAACAGGTATTGGAATCAAATAAACTTAGATATGATTCAGGATTACAAGAGGTTTTAGATAAGAATCTATTGAATAGTGATGAATTAGTAAAAGATAGTTTTGGTTATAGATGGTTGGTATGTACTGAGTGTGGGCAAATAAAGCGAGAAGATGAAATGGCAAGCTATTGTGAGAATACTGGTTTGTGTCGAGATTGTAGCAAAAAACACATATCAACATATAAATGATAAAATCCCGATAATCCCTGATATTTACAGGGTTTATCGGGATTCTCTTGCTATGTATTCTTTTTGGTGTTAATTAGTCTTTTATGTTCTCATTTTTGGATTTTGTAGACAAATTGTTGGTAAAGTACTAATCAAATGTTATTGGGAAGATAAGTTTAAACTTTTGGTTATTTTATCATCAAATTCACCCAAAGCATCCGTAAGTTCAATATCGACTTCACTGTAATCATTTAATTTATAGCCTAATACTACATCTATTGATGCGCCTGATTGAATATCTGTATTGATGTTATCATCGGAGTAAATCTTTTCAAGTGCTATTCCGTTTTGAAAAACATCATCATCTACAACCCAATCAAAACACGCAGTTTCATCAGAATTATTTGTAAAAGTATATTTTATTGCTAAAACAGGAATATCATCGGCATCAACATCGACAGCATAATCAACTATTTCTACATAATAATCACCTATATATCCTTTACCGATATCATCTCTTTCAATTTCGTTTGAACAACCGTTAAATGAAAATACTAAAACAAATACTACTAATAATAAAAGTACATTTAAAAATCTTCTCATAAAATTGCTCCTTTCAAACTATCTATTGCGGTTATACTTTTCGTTATATACTAGTGTTTTTATAGTTTTATATAACTTTTTAAATTTGATGTTTTTATCAAGTTGATAAAATTTATTCTCTTCATTATCAAAAACCCAAGCGGGTTTGCTGTTTAACCAAACTAAGCCGTGTGGTCTTGTTCCTACGTGAAAATCGTATCTTTGGTTTTTAGACTTTAGATTTTTATCAAATAAAAATCCGCCTTTTGCTGTTTTTAATACTTTGCTTAAAAACACATCGTCCTGTCCATCAATAAATTCACGTTTGATTATTTTTGCAAGTTCTTCATAAGAAATACGAACAGTTTCGGTTTTGGTTAGCCCTCCGATTGCCTTATCACTGATTGTTTCAAATAAACCCATAATAATTATCTCCTTATTTGATAGAATAAAAATTATATCTGACAAATATAATAACATATCTGATTGTTCCTGTCAAGAATAAATAAATTTTGATAAAATATATTCGTGAGGTGATGATGTGAAAACGATATATGAATCTGAATATTTGCAGTTAGGATTAAAGATTGCTTATTATCGTAAGTTGAGAGGATTGACACAAGAGCAACTTGCAGAAAAGATAGAGCGTACCCCTGCATTTATTGGACACGTTGAAGCACCGAATATAAGTAAAGCAATATCTTTTGACACTTTATTTGATATTGCAAATGCACTTGATATACCCGCATATAAATTCCTCATGTTTGAAGACGATTAATAATTTCAAACTAATAATGCTAAAAAATGCGAAGCACATTGCTTCGCATTTTTTAATACTTAATATTGTTTATTTTTAACTAATATGCTATAATTTAAATATAAAATTGTTAAATCCATTAATAACATAGGTGATGCTTTCTGAATATACTATTTTGGAATACATTGAAAAGTTCCAACAAAAGTAATATTAACAAATGCATATCAGAAATTATAATAGAAAAATCTTGTGATGTTATTTTTCTTGCAGAATATCCAGCAGAAGAAATATTAAAATTGTGTAACGAAGTAAATGTTTTTTCTCCACAAAATTACAAGCCGCTTCCGAGTTACGGAGGTTGTTCTCACATATGTGGATTAATTTCTAATCGATATAAAACTATCAATGTGCTACACGAAGACAATAGATATGCAATATTTAAAATTGGAATGGCTACTGGCATATTATTAATTGCTGCAATACATAATGTGAGCAAAATGTCTGGCGGAACGTTTGACCAGTTAAATGTTCTTCAAAGAATTTGCTCAGATTTAACTGAGCAAGAAACAAAATTCCAATCAAAGAATTCTATTATGGTTGGAGATTTTAATATTAATCCTTTTGAAGAAACATCCGTTAGCCCAAATTCTTTATTTGCTATTCCTTATAAAGAGGAACTGAAAAATGCAACTGCAGTTCGTCAAGGTATCGTAAGAGAAAAGTTTTTTAATCCATCGTGGAAATTTTTAAGCAATCAAAAAGCACCATACGCATCATATTATTATAATAGTAGCAAATCCGATAACTACTATTGGAATATGTTCGATCAAGTAATTGTAAGACCTCAACTTATTAATGCATTTAATATGGATTCTTTTTCAATAATAACAGAAAGTAAAACCTGTCAACTTATGCTTAATGGCAAACCCAATAAAAATAATTTCAGTGACCATTTACCTATATTTTTTAATATCAAGGAGGAAAAAATAAATGGATAATTTATGGAAAAAGAAGTTTTCACCTATTGAGGTGGAGGCACCTAACAAAGTTTTAAATCAACAAGGCGAATATTTAAATGATGCTACAGATGGATTAATTATTGCAAAAGCAACCGAATACGATGGTGAAATTCACTCTCGCACTATTCCAGGGATATCCTCATTGGCAATAACCAACATTGCAGACCGAAAATTTAATGTTCAGGATGAATTGGGTGATATACAAGAAAATACGTTCAGATATGAATTTTATATCGCATCACCTTTAGCACCCGATTATAAATATAGAGTTATGTTTTTTGAACACAATATTTCATTATATCCCGTAAGTATTGTATTAGACCAAGAAATTGCGAGTGAAATTAATACTGATGAAGAAATATTATGCGAAACTATAAATGATTTCGAAGCAATTTTATCTTCTGTTTTAAATTCTTCAAAAATAGAGAAAGTAATAAATGCACTGTTATCAATAAGCGACACTTAATATAATATTTCAAAAGTGAAAGCAGGAAAATCTCTTTTGGTTAAATTATATATTATCTCTATGAAACCCGAAGCGGAAAACCGCTTCGGGCAATTTAATTTATGGAGGTAATATAAATGAAAGAACCTAAAAGATGCAGTATCTGCGGTGAGCCGTACCACGCAGACCAACTGACAGAATTTGACGGCAAGTATTTGTGTTCAAGTTGTCTTGGCACAGAAACAACAGTTTGTTCCTGTTGTGAAAGGCGGATATGGGATGTTGATAACTCTGGTAGTGACAGTATGCCGCTATGTGAAAGATGTTATGATGATTATTACACCACCTGTAGCCATTGCGACAGTATCATTCACCGAAATGATGCTTATTACGAGAACGACGAGGATGATACCCCTTACTGCCAAAATTGCTATAACAACTATTGCAGTACCAAAAGTATCAGAGATTATTATTTTAAACCCGCTCCCATTTTCTATGGCGAAAGCGAGCGTTATTTCGGTATGGAATTAGAGGTTGACGGTGCAGGCGAAGATGATGACAGCGCCGAAAGAGTAATGAATATTGGTAACAGGGATAAATGCCATATCTACTGTAAACACGATGGCTCTCTTGATGATGGCTTTGAAATAGTTTCCCATCCTATGACCTTGGACTATCACAAGAACGAAATGCCGTGGGAGTCCGTATTAAGGAAAGTGCGCAGTTTGGGTTACACATCACATCAGGCAGAAACCTGTGGATTGCATATCCACGTAAACCGTTGTTCCCTCGGCAATACATATAGTGAGCAGGAGGCTTGTATTGCCCGAATACTATATTTCTTTGAAAAGCATTGGGAGGAACTGCTTAAATTTTCTCGCCGTACAAATCATCAGTTAGAGCGTTGGGCAGCTCGGTACGGGTATAAGGACAAACCAAAGGATATACTCGACCACGCAAAAGGCGGTGCAAACAACGGCAGATATTCCTGTATCAATCTGCAAAATGCTGATACGATTGAGTTCAGAATGTTCAGAGGAACATTAAAATACAACACCATAATAGCCACATTACAGCTTGTAAATAAAGTCTGTGATGTGGCTTTTGCTTTGACGGATGATGAAATCAAGTCTATGTCTTGGACAACCTTTGTGTCGGGTTGCACCGAGCCTGAGCTTATACAGTATCTTAAAGAGCGCCGTATATACATAAATGAGCCTGTGGACTGTGAGGAGGATGTGTAATGTGTTGTTTATTTGGAATGCTTGATTATAAAAACCGCTTTAACGCAAAGCAAAAAAATAAAATCATATCTATATTGTCGGTTGCTTGTGAAGCAAGAGGAACAGATGCAACAGGTATCGCTTATAACCATAACGGTCATTTGAGCATATATAAGCGTCCTCTTGCCGCACATAAAATGAGATTTAATATCCCTGACGTGAATTTGATTATGGGACATACCCGTATGACAACACAGGGCAACGAAAAATACAATTTCAATAACCACCCGTTTTACTGCGAGATTGGTAATACCGAATTTGCTTTGGCTCACAATGGAGTATTGTATAACGATATAACTCTCCGTAAAACAGAAAAACTGCCCGAAACAATAATTGAAACGGACAGTTATATTGCGGTGCAGTTAATTGAAAAACAGAAAAGGCTTGACTTTGCAAGTCTTGGATATATGGCAGAGCGTTTGTCAGGCTCGTTTACCATTACGGTTATGGATAATAACAATAACCTATATTTTGTCAAGGGCGATAATCCTATGTGTATTTACCACTTTCAAGAGGCAGGAATATTTATCTACGCTTCTACCGAGGAAATACTTAAAAAGGCATTGTGGCGAATACCATACCGTTTTGGCAAACCGAAAAAGATAGAGCTTGAAGCGGGTGATATTTTAAAGATTGACCGCCACGGCAAAATGGAAAAGTCTGAATTTGACACAAGCCTATTATCTGCTATCAGTTATTATTCGCATTTTCCTTACAGGCATATTTCAATATCTACCGAACACAAAACAAAATCTCCCTATCAGCAAGAGTATATCCGTCAGTTAAAATCCCACGCTTCTTTTTATGGTTATACGGATGATATGGTCGATATGCTTTTGGACGAGGGATATACAACGGATGATATTGAAGAAATGCTTTATTGCGGTGTGTAACAATATGCCATTAGGGTACACTCTATTGACACACCGACACAATATGCCAATAGGGTTGGTTTATGGCTTTTGGGATATAGCAAAAAGAAATACCACCCTATTGAGAATTGAGGTGAGATTTTGAAGATAGGTTATATCCGTATCAGCACCACCGACCAAAACACCGCAAGGCAAGAGGTGCTGATGCAAGAGCTTGGTGTAGAGCAAGTATATATTGACCGTATGAGCGGTAAAAACACAGACCGCCCTGAACTCAAACGGATGATGAATTATGTTAGGGAGGGTGATGTGGTAATCGTTGAGGCTATAAGCCGTTTTGCCCGTAACACAAAAGACCTATTGGAGCTTGTGGAACAGCTTACCGAAAAACAGGTTGAGTTTATTTCTAAAAAAGAAGCTATCGACACAACAACTCCAACGGGTAAATTTATGCTGACCGTGTTCGGCGCAGTTGCCGAGCTTGAACGAGAATACATATTACAGCGACAAAAGGAGGGTATTGCCGTAGCTAAGCGGAATGGTGTTTACAAAGGTAGAAAGCCTATTGAACATCCACGCTTTAATGAAATTGTGACAATATGGAAAGGCGGTGATATAACGGCAGTTGAAGCAATGAAAAGACTTGATATGAAACCAAGTACATTTTATAGAAAGGTAAAGGAGGTTTAATTATGCAGTGGACACTTGCAGGTTTTGTTGTTACCCTCGGTGTGTTGTGCATTATGGAGGGCATCAGTTCAATGGTGAAAGCGTAAGGGGGTGAAAGTATGTCCATTCTGTTTGCATTGGTCGGCACACCGCTTGCAAGTTTTGCCGAGGGTGCAATTCTTGCCGCTTCGGTTTATCTTGTAAGCCGAGGGGTTAAAAATCCGTTAAAGAATAAGAAATGAAAATAGGCTCAGGGTTTCAACGCCCTGAGCCTAAAATCTTCACCTTAAAACTTTTGTGTCACTGTGCCGTGCCACAAGTATAAATTCGAAAAATCTGTACCATTTGCCGATTATGTAGTATAATAAACGTGCAGAACTTAAATGTGTTCTGACACTGACACATTGACACAACTCTACTAAAAAGGAGATTTTGAATAGTTTTATATAGCATTCAAACGAAATACTATTATGGGCAGATTTGATATTGATAAAACCTATGAGCAAGGGTACAATCCAAGAATGATAGATTTATACCAAGATATTTTATCCGAATTAGAACCTATTACATCCTCAATCACAGCAAATGAACTTCACCATAAATTCAAAAGCAGTGATAAATCAGGATTGCTTGACAAATTAAAAAAACTTCTTTCCTATGATATAGAGAAAAATGCTGGAAAAGACAATGAACAAAAATTCGCAATGATGCAATTTTTGAAGTTGTTATATATGCTTGATAAAAAAGGTTGTTTAACAAAAGAAGAATTATCCAAGAACCATACTCCAGTACATATAATTGATATTTTAAGCAAACCGTGTTTTGATAATATCACAACAATTGCTTCAAATGGAACAGTATATGGTAAAATATACTATGACTTGCTCGAAATAATTGGCAATAAAATTTCAAATTCAGTTCCAAGAAAAAAACGCATATCTACGATTAATCACAATTGGGAACAGTTTCATATGGATATGTTTTTTTATGTAATTTCAGACTATGCACTCGATAACAAAGAAAAAGCTTTAGAGAATATAAAAAAGATTTACGATTTTTTAAACGAATGTTTATTGCCACAAATAGATATTTTCAAAGCAAATGATTTGCCTTATAAAGAAGATGTGTTTACAACTTTTTATAATATATTATGTACTCACTATTATCTTTGTTGTGATATGGGCAGACTTCAAATTAATAATGAATTAATTTTTGATGAAAAACCCACCGAAAGATTTATAGAAAGTTTTATCTGTCGTGAAGGTCATTTAATGGATTATATTATTATAGATGAAGCCGTTAAATGTTTAGAAAATCGCAAATGTGACGAACAAGCTAAATCGTTTTTGAAATTAATATCATATGATAAAGGTTACGATACTTCTGAAATAAGCACTTATATTTATGCCTTAAACCACGTAAAACCTGTTATTCGCCTTATAGAAAAATATCATAATTGTGATTTATCGCAAAAAATCGATAAGTCATTATTAATAACTGTTGTTCAAGAAATAATTTATGTAAAAAAGAATAAGGATAAATTAACACAAAAACATCATAATCATAATAGTAATAAAAAATCATTTATAAGTTCGTTATTGGATTTAGAAAATGCAGATGCGATTATATCTGATGCTTGGAATTCAAAAATACAAAACAGGCTCATAATTAATTTTGGTATGCGAGAGCATCTAATATATAAGCGAAAAATAGAAAATGTTATCTGTAAAATAAAAGCATTTGTTTATTCACATAGAAATTTAGAAGATATGGAAGAGTTGAACGATTTGATTTTAAGTGCAATTTTGCAGTACATTCGCCTTGATTATGATAAAAAATATATAGATGATATAATCAATGATTTTAAAAATAGTATGTATCATATTTATTCCAAGTAAAAATTATCAGCATTTCCACACTTACAATAGGCGAGAAAAATATTATACTTTATCCCGAAAAGATGTTAAATATCTTTTCGGGATGTTTTATTTCCCAAATATATTAAAGAGGAGGTGAAAATATGAAACGGCATCTTTTCAATATATTTTGTGAGGTGCATTTATGAGCAAAAACTCAAAAAACACAAATCCAAATTCGGATGCAAGAGAATTAAAGGAAGCAATGTTATTTGAACGGGAGGACGGCACACCATTAATAGAGCCTATGGTTTTTTATGACCGTCCATTAAATCCTAATTATCCGTTGCCAAAAATCAAACCTTTAGGAGCTGAATACTTTATTAATCTAAAGAAGCTTGAAGAACAAACAGGGAAAATTTTATTTGCTGATGATATTTCAAATCATCTACAAAGGTTATTGCCAAAAGCTACAGAGAAGCATAACACGCCTTGTAAAAACATTCAAATCCTTGAATCTTCTCAAAATTCAAAACCGCAAAAGGAAATTGATACAAGTGAGAAGCCATACTTCATAATGAAAGAATTTCTTTCTAAAGTAAATATTAAAGTCATTGATAATGAATTCTATTATTATAACGGGATTACATATGTCGCTAAAACTGACTTGGAAATATCCTCATTGATATTTGAAAAATGTCTAAAACGTTTTGTAAATAAGTCAAGTAGTTTAATAAACGATGTGCGACATTTTTTAAAAATAGAACCTAAAATTCAAGTGAATGCAGATGATGCTCCACGACATTATATCGCTTTTCAAAACGGAATTTTAGATATAAGAAACAGACGTTTTTACAAACATTCTCCTGCGTATCTAACACTATTTGAAGTAAAAGCGAATTACTGTCCTTCGGTAAATATATCGACACCTATTTTCGATAATTATTTAATGTCAATTACGGGCGGAGATGCAGAATTGATTGAACGAATTTTACAGGTAATCGGGTATATTTTAACACCAGATACAAATGGCAAATGCTTTTTTCTTGTTCAGGGCGTGCCCGATTCAGGCAAAAGTGTTTTTTGCAACCTTTTGAAAAAATTCTTTAACAAAAGCGCTTGTAAGCCTCTTGAGGCACATCTTTTAGGAGAAAAATTCACAGCTTCTGAACTTTTAGGAAAAGCTTTTTGTACTTTCCCAGATATGTCAGGTGCCCCACTTGATGATGCAACTGTAAGCAGAATAAAAATGTTTACGGGGAATGATGTGATTTCTGTTCCTGTAAGGTATCAGGCTAATGCTGAACTTACTTGCACAGCTAAAATAATTTCTGCAACTAATCATCCGTTCTTAACGAAAAATGCCGATGAGGCTTTCTTTAATCGAATAATAACCATTCCTTTTGCTTACCCTGTTGATACAAATAGAAAAACAAAAGAGCTTGATTCTTTGCTCTTTACCGAAAAAGATGGTATAGCAACTAAAGCAATAGCAGCTTATTTTAGACTCGTTGATGCTAAATACGTTTTTGCAGGGGACTTCAAGCCGAACCAAGTGATTTCAGATTCGATAAGCGTAAACGAAAATTGTGAGATTCAAATTTTTAAATACGTGAAAAACAATTTTTGTGAAAATCCAAATGGAATTGTTTTTATAGATGATGCCTTATATTATTATAGGAGAAAGTATGGTGTAATTTCAAAGAATGAATTTTCACACTTTTTTCAACAATATGCTTTTGAAATTCTTTCGGGGACTAAGTCACGAAAAAGGAAAACAGGGACAACTAATCCAATCAGTTGTATAACGGGCATTTCTTTTAAGGAGGAGAACAGTAATGGTATATCGTAATTTTGAATCTATGCCTCTCGTTCTTGAAGTATCAGATATTTCTGATACTCTAAAGGTAGGTCGTAACAAAGCGTATGAGCTTATCAGTAGCGGTGCTATAAAAGCAATTAAAATCGGTAATCATTATAAGGTGTTACGGGAGTCTTTTATTGATTTTCTTAAAGGTAACACCGCTTAAAACCATTTGCCCGTTACCTATGTAGCGGGCGATTATTTTTCAAGGAGGTAATTAAAATGTCGGTCAGGAAAAGAGGTAATTCATATCAAGTAATCTATCGTTGCTCAGGCGAAAGCACACCACGAACCGAAACTTATAAGTCCGAAGACGAGGCTATGATTCGTGATATGCAAATCAAACTTGCTAAAAAGAACGGTACTTTTAAGCCGCCTATTCGAGTGGCTAAGGGTGTAGTGAAAAAAGAAAACAATATAACGCTCAAAGAATTTTTAGAAGAGTTTGTTGAAGTTTACGGTCTTAAAAAATGGGGTAATTCATACTATACCTCAAATCTGAGTCTTATTAAAAATTATATTAATCCTTATATCGGAGAGCGGTATGTACGGTCAATAACTGCAAGAGATATCGATGCTTATTATACTAAATTACTTGATGAGCCCGCTGCTGTATCACAAGGTCATAGAAATGTAGGCAAAATAACTGCATGTACTATTTCTCGTATACACAAAGTGTTAAAGTGTGCTTTTGGAAAAGCAGTAGTATGGGAATATACCAAAGTAAATCCAACCATAGGTGTCACATTGCCAAAACATAATCCCAAAGAGAGAGCGGTTTGGTCGGATGCAGAAGCAATAGAAGCATTAAATGTTTGTGATGACCCTGTACTAAAAACTTGTCTTTATTTAGCTCTTGGTTGCAGTTTGCGTTTGGGTGAAATTCTCGGTTTGCAATGGAGTAATGTATTTATAAATGATGAAGCAATTAAAAAAGGTGAAGCTTATATTAAAATAGATAGAGAAATAAGTCGCTGCTCCAATGAGAGTATTGAAGCATTGGAACGAGTAAACCGCAATACTATTATTTTGAAATTTCCACAAATTCAACCTAAAAAAGCAACTACTAGTCTGGTATTAAAATCACCTAAAACCGAAAGCAGTAACCGTATTGTCTATTTGCCGCAAGCAGTTATAGAAGAATTGCGAAGAGTGAAATTACAGCAAGATGAAAACAAATCAATGTTTGGCGAATTTTACAATGATTACGATTTGGTTATTTGCCATATCAATGGCAGACCTTATGAAATGCGTACAGTTGACTTAATGCTCTATAAAATGATTGAAAAACACAATTTAAAACCAATAGTTTTTCACAGTCTTCGACACAGTAGCACATCATTAAAATTAAAACTTAGCCGAGGAAATATAAAGGCTGTTCAAGGTGATACAGGTCATGCCGAGGCTCGTATGGTAACAGATACATATGCTCACGGATTTGATGCAGACCGAAAACTTATAGCACAGGAAATGGATAGTGTGTTCTTTGCTAAGGTGGGAGTAGATGATACAAAACCTGAAACAAATGATACTCTTGAAAAGTTGAAAAAACTAATGGAAGAACAACCCGAAATGGTAGCTGAATTATTAGCAAAGATGGAGGGTAATAACTGATTTTGTTGGCATTTGTATGCAAAAGGCTACTTTTGCATAGTTTTTTCAGGAAATTTTGTAAGCAGAATATGCAGTGATATGAATAAATATGGGGACAAAAGAACAACGCAGAGTATCATGCTCTGCGTTGGGTTTTTGGCACCCCCTGCGCGAATCGAACGCACAACTAACCCTTAGGAGGGGTTTATTATGTCCATTTAACTAAGGGGGCAAATATTCAATTTATTCACAATATGCATACCTTTATGCAGTTCTTGGAGTTAGATACACCTCACACTTAGGAGGATCTTATTATATCCATTTAACTAAGGGGGCGAATATATAAAACTATGCGTATATAGTCTATTACCAACCAATTTTACACTAAATTTAAATAAAAGTCAATCTAATAAAACAAAAAAAGCGGAATTCCGTTTGTGGAATTCCGCTTCCAATTTATTGCCTTTCAATAATTGGTAAAAAGTCGGGTAAATCGTAAAGCCAGTCGGGCTTTGCAAAATAAACGCCGCCTTCTAAATCAATATTTTCGTTATTCATATATTCGCGTATGTTTTCATCATAAGGTACAAGCTCGTTATGATATTTACCAAAGCTTGAAACTTCGTGATTTAAGTATTGAATATAAATATTATTTTTAAAGGTGGGCAACCATTTGTCAGGTCCCTTGCCTATGTGAATAAGCATGTTTCTTGCACGGTCAAAAATATTATCCTTTATAATAAAGCCTTCATCAAGAGGAGCTAGGCCGGTCCAACCTTTAATGTGAGCGGCAGGATGGTCAAAATGAGGACGCTGTTCACCAAAGCCAAAGCCTGAATATCGCATAACGTTACCGCTTATTTCAACATTTTGCATAAAGCACAAGCAAAGCTTATCAGAAGGATAGCCTAAGAAATATTCAATTGTATAGGAGCAGAACTCATAAAGGCTATTTGTGTAGCGAATATTTTTTTGTTTACAGTCGTTGCCTGTAGAGGAGAATTGGTGAGTAACGCCTGCATCGTATACTTGATAAATATAGTTGTGGTCGCATACGAAATCGTCGCATCCACCCCAAATTTCAACAGCGTTTCCGTAAACGGTAACCCAGCCGTAGCGTTCACTTTCGGGATTGTTGTTATAACGTTGAACACAACCGCCTATCCAACCAAAGACGCAGTTTTGAACATGAAGATGATTGATATTGGTGCCTGTTCCTAAACCGTGGCAACCTGCATAAAGAATAGCAAGATTATCTACCGTTATATTAGAGCAACCATTACCGCGGATACCGTGGGTTCTGGTTGAAAACTCAATTGAATTGAATATTTCACCAGGATTGCCTTTGTCACATCTAAGATATAAGGATACTTTAGCATCATACGAAAGCGAGGGGTAGCCATTGGCATCAAGCTTTTTGTCGGTTTCTGAAAAATGAGCCAAATCACAATGCATATGCTTTCTAACATCAAAAACGGTTTCAGGTTGGTTTCTTTGAACAAATTTACCATTAATGTAAGATGGAATTTTTTTAACAGAATGACATTCACCGTCGTTGAAAACTATAAGGCCTATATCAGACATTTTTTTGTAATAAACCCAAATGTTATCGGTACCTTCCAACAAAGACCATTTTTCTTTGCCGGCACCATTTTCAGGGGATGTTGTGATAATTGGTTTTGCGCCTTCTCCGTAAGCAGAGTAGGTAATACCGCCGCGACAGCTTAAGTAACCGCGGAACAAATTGCCCCTTTGAAAAAATACCGCGTCACCAAAAGCAAAAGGAAAAGAGTTAACCTTTTCAAGAGTTTTCCAAGGAGTTTTCGGGGTCAGACCATCATTACTGTCATCACCATTTTCCGATACATAATACGCTGTGCCCGTGAAGGTGACTTCGGTATTTGTGTTTAAAATTTCATTTTTTAATTTTTCGGCAACGATATCAACATCATTTATAAGTTTTTTAGTTTCTTCAAAATTGACCGTGCCTTCGTTGGCGGTGTATGTACTGAGTAAGTTTTTCATAACCAATCGCCTTCCTTTTTGTAAACTGTTTGTTGCAAGAAGAAAATAATAATCTTGCAAAGTTATTATACATAGAAAATTATACGTTTTCAATGTTTTTTGAAAAAATATTTTATAAAAAATGCTTGTCTTTGGGCAAGTATTAACCTGTGCCTAACAATATTACACTAAATTATTATAAATGCCAATAAGAAACAGAGCTATAGCCTTTACACTAAAACCGCCGCTTAAAACACAGGGTGAAATAAGCGGCGGTGTAACATTTAGAATAAAAACGGCTTAAATTTTGCTTTAACTCAAATAATCACAAAGCATTTCAATAAATCTGCCGTTTTCGCTAACATTGGGCGACCAAGGTGCGAAATAAGGGTCGTTATCCTGATAGCGCTCTACCATATAATATTCATTTGTCATAGCAAACTTATAGGTAGATTCAAGACAAGCTTTCATTTTTTCTTTGTTATTAAACTTTTTATAAAAATAGTAAAGCGTATATTCGGTTGAGCCAACGTACCATATATGCGGTCCCTTGGGGTTTACACCGCTGGCACCGTCGCGCATTCTGGTACACAGTATACCGTGGCTATGGTCAACGCGGTCTTCTAAATCGTATAGCTTGTACATACGGTCTATTTCTTCTTGTGTTTCTGCTACAAGGGTACCTACACCAAAGGTAAGACCGTCAAATGTAAAGGTTTTTCTGAATTCTTGAGTATCGCCGTTTGGGGAAAGCGGAATATAAAGATATTCCTTATCCTTGCAGTTTTCGCGAGCTTTATCATAATAATTTTTAAATGTCGAGAAATAATCATCATACTCGGCTTTAACCTCTGCTGTAGAGGGGTCGGAGTAATGTGCGAAAAGGGTATAAAGCTTTTCTAGGGCTAGAATATTTACAGTATCGGTAAACCACCAGTTTTGGAATACCTGTTTAGCATCCGAGCCTTGCATTGATGGGAAGAAGCCGTCTACCATATTGTCCATAGTAAGACTTAATGCACGGGTGTTTTTAAGCCACTTAAATGCTTTGTAAGCGTTATCGCGGTATTTAGTATAGTATTGTTTGTCCTTTAAGGCTAACGGTACAAAGGTTTTTAAAGCAGATGCGGTGGCGTTTGCCCAAGGTTCACCCGGGGTTATAACTTCGCCGTTTTCTTTTTGCAGCTTTTCAAATTGTAGCTTTGAAATTTCGGCTACATAGTCATCATAGTCACCAATTTTTGGAAGAACTCTAAGCGCGCACATTGCTTCCCAATGCCAAATACGGCGCTGAAGTCCGCCTTGTCTTAACACCATATAATCCCAATTTGGATAGTAACAAAAGTTTTGTAAAATCTGAGCAGTAAGATTTCTGATAATATTAAATACTGTGGGGTTATTTTTTACATTTTCGGGTAAAAGGGTAAGCTTTGCAAGCTCCTGCTCCCAGTATTTAATGGTTTTCTCTTTTTCGGTATTGTAGTCAAAACTTAAAATTTCGCCTTTGCCGAAAGAAAAATAAATTTCTTCTTTTGCGTTTGCATTAAGCAAAATTTCAAATTCGCCATAGCCGTTTTGGTCATCGAAATTAAAGGGAATTTGGCTTTTTACAGTAACAAATTCTTCACCGTTTTTAATAGCGCCGTTAACTGTTTTCCAGTCTGATTTATGTTCTTTCCAGACATTTATATCGGGGTTATAGCTTGTGTAATTATCGGGTGCGCCGTAAACAAGGGTACCTTCAAGACCACTTCTTAGATAAAATCCAAATTTTTCGCAAGCAGCATTTTTAGAATTATTGGTAAATGTTGCTTTAATAAAGCAAGTGGGCTTGCGACTTATATCGGAAATTGCTTCAATATTAACTGTAATATTGCCTATAGTATGTTCTACGCTGTGAACGGGGATGCCGTCTTTACGAAAATGGTTTACGGTTTTTTTAAAATCAAATTGTTTTTTAGCGCCATAAGTAAACCAAATGCCGCTGCAGGGTACTTCATCCCAATATTTTTCACCGTTAAAGCTTTCCATCATTTCGCCAAAAATGATTTTGCCTTCACTCCAAAGAGTGTACATTCTTTCTGCCTTTGGGCAGTGAATATAGCGTCTTGTTGTTATTGGTTTAAGCCATTTACTTTCCATAACTTTCTCCTTAAAAAATTACATATTTTCAAAACTACTTGTAACATCTTTTTCAAACTGTATTGCGGTTGTGCCGCCGCCGTGACTATCGTGCCAACGATTATTTTTCATATATATTGCTGTAATTTGGTTTTCGGGGTCTATCCAAAAATGTGTGCCATAAGCACCGCTCCAACCAAAGCAGCCATCGGGTAAATTTGGGTCGCCGTCGGTTACTCTGACCCCCAGTCCCCAAGAGAATTTGTTCGTTTTTGGCATATATTCCCTAGGAACATATTTTTGGTAGAGTAATGGAAAAATCTCAGGGGATATAATTCGTACACCATTGTAACTACCGCCAAGCCGTAGCATTTCAGCAAACTTGAAATAATCGGTAATAGTACCTACAAGCCCTGCACCTGCGCAGGTGTAACTCAGCGGAAAGCCTTCAAAGGTGTGCTTCCCCATATCAACATTTACTATTTCTTGCCCTAAAGTGCGGTCTGCCATACATACAGTGCGCGACCATTGTTCATCTGTGGGATGGTATGTAATATCCTTAATGCCTAAGGGCTTAAAGATGTTCTTTTCTAAAAATTCGGCATACGGCATATTTGAATAGCGCTCAATTAAAATAGCTATAAGGTCGAAGGCAAAATAACCGCTGTAACCAACATTATAATATGGCTCAAACGTAAGGCAGGTATGCTTCAAGCAGTAATATGCGGCAGATTTATTGTCTTTAAATGCTTCTTTTGGGATAAGCTCTTCTTGTGGTAAATATAGGGGACTTGAAGCCATAAAACCGTTATTGTGTGATAAAAGCTGTTGTAGTATTACTTCGCGCTTTGGTTTTCTGTCGGGGACTACTACACCGTTTTCAAGCCGCCCTATATACATATCGGCAAACTCGGGAAAATGCTTGCTTACCTTGTCGTTTGGTGAAAACCATCCTTTTTCTACGCCAATAAGAAAAGCTATGGCGGTTACAGGTTTTGTCATAGAAGCCAAACGGAAAATGCTATCGGGTTTTAGGGGCGCTTTGGTTAAAAAATCACTGTATCCAACCTGTTCATTGAGCAAGATTTCACCGTTTTGTGCTACCATTACCGAAGCACCCGCTATATTTGCGTTTTTAAGGTCTTTATGAAGTGTAGTTAAAACTTTTTCTTTTAGTAGGTTTTTATCAAGCTTTTTCATAAAATCCCCCTTTAAAGATTAAGGCACACAACAGATGCTATACCTAATATCATACCTATGTATTGTTGTTTTGTAAAGCGCTCTTTATATATTGTAAGGGAAACTATACCTGTTAAAATAATACCGCCTGCCGAGATAACAGGGAATAAAATTGAAGCGGGAACATCGCTTAAAACCATTACAAGATAGTTTACAAGCGCATTTGCGCCACCGCATATTAAAGGTACAATTATTATAGGCTTAGAGAAAACGGGGTTGAAATCTTTTTTATGGTAGCAAAGTGCGAAAACAAGACAAACAAGCGTTACCGCAAGCAGCGAAACTGCCATAAATTCGTTTTTATAACCGCCGTTTTGATTAAGCTGCTGCACCTTTTGGGCGGTGGTACAAACACCGTTTCCTATAAGGGCAAGGGTTACAAATATAAGCCATTTAATTGTAGGCTTTTTCTCACCCTTTACAAAATTTATAAGAAAGATTGATACAAACAATAGTACAAGACCTATATAAAGCATAAGGCTTGGTTTTTCGTTTAAAAATATAATGCCGTAGAATGTAGGAATAATAAGTGAGTAAGAGGTCACAAGGGATGTAAGCCCCATAGAGCCGTTAGTTATAGAAAAGAACCCAAAAACTGTTGCCGAGCCATAGCCTAATGCGAAAACTATAGCGTAGGGAATATAATCCCAAGAAAATTGAAAGCTTTTACCTGCACTCACAATGAAGAAAAGCGCCGCAACGCCAACAGATATAAATGAAAACAAAAATGGCGCGTTGTGCTTTAGAGAAAAGGATTTTCGGGTTATGCCTTGCGCAGACATTCCTAGTATTACAAGGGATATAAGAAGTGCATTCATAAAAGTAGCTCCTTTTACTTATTAAAATAATTGTAGTTTTTTGCCGCAATAAATACAATGGCGTATAGTCCTTGCTTTTGTTCTATTTTCCGCTTTTATTGACATTTTAAAACAATTATCTTAAAATAGAAGAAAAGGTGGTGGTGTTTTGAATTATAGCTACAGTATAGAGCTTTTAAATAAGGTGATGAAGGATTTTTCTACAGTTACGGGTAACAATATTGCGCTTTACGATGCAAATTTTAATTTGCTTGGCAGTAATTATAATAACCGCCAAAAGTTTTGTGCTTTGATTCAATCCACAAAGGAAGGGGAGCGCCGTTGCCACATTTCAGATAATAAGTTACTTGAAAACTGTGCCAAATATAAATCGCCGCAAACCCATATTTGTCACGCAGGGCTTACTGATATGTGTATACCTATTAAATATAACGATTCGGTTATAGCGTACATTGTTTTAGGGCAGATAAAAAATAATAATTCGCTTGCCGATGTTGTAAAGCTTATAAGCGATTTAAACATTGATTATGATATTGTAAAGGAAAGCTATGATAGTGTTAAATATTCAGATAGCGAGAAAATTGACAGTATTATAAGCATTGCGGTTATGCTTACCGAATATATACTTTATAACGATATGATAAAACCGCGCCTTAATATAAATGTTGAGCTTGCTACAAGGTTTATAGATGATAATTACATAAAAGATATATCGGTTGGTGATATATGTAAGGCAGCCAATATTTCAAAAAGTGTGCTTTATAAAGACTTTGCGGCCTATCTGTCATTAACACCTGTTGACTACATAAATAAAAAGAGAATAGAAAAGGCGTGTGAGTTGCTTCTTACAAGCAATTTGTCGATTGAAAATGTTATGAGAGCGGTTGGCTTTTCGAACCTTAGTTATTTTTATAAAAGGTTTAAAGAGCTTAAAGGGGTCACCCCTAAAAAATACCGTTTTCAAAATAACGAAAACCTTAATATTAAGCCTAAAATACAACAATTTTAAAAAAATGCTTGACAAATGGGTGCTAATAGTTTATACTACATCTGTTGCAATTCCAAAGACAGTAGGTGGCATTTGCCGTAAGTTTTATCGCCTACCGAGGTTAAGCGATTAAAATTTTAAGTTTTACTTGATATTTTTATGCTTGTCCGTAGTCTTTGGGCAAGCATTTATTATTTTACCTCGGAGGTGAAACGCATGCCCAACGCAGCGGTTTTAGAACAAAAACAAAAACAGGTTGCAGAACTTTCCGAAAAGCTTAAGGGTTCGGTTGTAGGTGTTGTTGTTGACTATAAGGGTACAACAGTTGCTGATGATACCGCTCTCCGTAAAGAGCTTCGTGAAAACGGTGTAGATTACTTCGTAGTAAAGAACACAATCTTAGGCCGTGCTATTGACGGTACAGATTTAGCAGATATGTCTTTCGCTTTAGAAGGCACTACCGCTATTGCTCTTTCAGCTGAAGATTACACAGCAGCCGCAAGAATTCTTTGCAAGTTTGCAGAAGCTCACGATAACTTCAAGGTTAAGACCGGTTTCTTAGATGGCAAGGTAGTAGATGTTGATACTATTAAGGCTCTTGGTAACCTTCCCACCAAGGAAGTACTTCTTGCAACTGTTTGCAACGTATTCCAAGCACCTATCGCAGCATTCGCACGTGCTGTACAAGCTATTGTTGACAAGAATGATGAGTCAGCAGAATAATTAAATTTTAAAAAACACATATTTTGGAGGAATTAAAAATGGCATCTGAAAAGATTACAGCAATCGTTGAAGAATTAAAGACCCTTACAGTTTTAGAACTTTCTGAACTCGTAAAGGCAGTAGAAGAAGAATTTGGCGTATCTGCAGCAGCAGCTGTAGCAGTAGCAGCTCCCGCAGCAGGCGGCGCAGCAGCAGCTGAAGAAAAGACTGAATTTGACGTAATACTCAAAGAAGTTGGCGCTGAAAAGATTAAGGTTATTAAGGCAGTTCGCGAAGTTACCGGTCTTGGTCTTGCTGAAGCAAAGGCTATCGTTGACGGCGCTCCTAAGACCCTTAAGGAAGCTGCAGCAAAAGAAGAAGCTGAAGAAATCAAGGCTAAGTTTGCTGAAGTTGGCGCAACTGTTGAACTCGCTTAATTTTAAGCTCGGTTTAAAACTGTATTTAAAGGCAGAACCTTCGGGTTCTGCTTTTTTATTTTTTAATGAATAATGAAAAAAGAATAAATAATAATGAATAATTCACAAGTTTTTATATGTATATAGTTGATAAGAAACGGTTGTATAGCCAATCAGTTGCAATATTTATTAAATAAAGATAAAATCGGTAAATGTTTCTTGACATTAACGCTTTAAAGTGTTAAAATGTCTTTATTGTTGAAAAATTATGTTTTTATAGGTGATACATAATGGTAATTATGGATTTATTGGAAAGAAACGCGCGCCTTTACGGCAGAGAGATCGCTTTAGTAGAAGTTAACCCTTCTGAAGAGCGTGACAGCGCAGTAACCTGGCGTGAAGCAAGCCTTATTGAAAGCGCTACTGATGCGCCATATCGCCGCGAAATGACTTGGTCTGATTTTGACCGTAATGCTAACCGTTTTGCAAACTTTCTTTTAAGCCGCGGTTTAAAGAAAGGCACCAAGGTTGCTATTCTTTTAATGAACTCTTTAGAGTGGCTACCAATATATTTTGGTATATTAAAGGCGGGTTGTATTGCAGTACCGCTTAATTTTCGTTATTCAGGCGATGAAATTAAATATTGTTTAGAGCTTGCCGATTGCGAAATGCTGGTATTCGGACCTGAATTCACCGAGCGCATGGATACTGTTTATGACACAATTCCGCAGGTTAAAACTATGTTATTTGTGGGTAAGGATGGTCCTGCTTACACCGAAAACTGCGGCGAGCTTATGAACTATTGCTCTACTTCAAATCCACCTGTAGCGCTTAATGAAGATGATTATGCCGCTATATATTTTTCATCGGGAACAACAGGCTTTCCAAAGGCTATTTTGCATAGACACAAAGCGCTTATATCTTCCTGCAAAACCGAACAAAATCACCATGGGCAAACCCGTGATGATGTGTTTCTTTGCATACCGCCGCTATACCATACAGGCGCTAAAATGCACTGGTTTGGAAGCTTGCTTGCGGGTAGTAAGGCAGTACTTCTGCGCGGTGTTAAGCCGGAATGGATTTTGCGCACTGTTACCGAAGAAAAGTGCACAATAGTATGGCTTTTGGTACCGTGGGCACAGGATATTTTGGACGCCATTGAAAGCGGTAAGCTTAAAATGGAGGACTACCTTTTAGCGCAATGGCGACTTATGCATATAGGCGCTCAACCTGTACCGCCAAGCCTTGTAAAGCGTTGGCTTAAATATTTCCCGAACCATAAGTATGACACCAACTATGGCTTGAGTGAATCTATAGGTCCCGGTTGTGTTCATTTGGGTGTTGACAATGTACATAAGGTTGGCGCTATTGGTAAAGCAGGCTATTTATGGGAAGTTAAAATTATTGATGAAAACGGCAACGAAGTACCCGATGGTGATATTGGTGAGCTTGCTGTAAAGGGTCCAGGTGTAATGGACTGTTATTACAAAAACCCTGAAGCTACTGCCGAAATTTTAAAGGGCGAGTGGCTTTATACGGGAGATATGGCTAAAAAGGATGAAGACGGCTTTATCTACCTCGTTGACCGCAAGAAAGATGTCGTAATTTCGGGCGGTGAGAATATTTATCCCGTTCAGATTGAGGATGCACTTAGAAAGCACGAAAAGATTAAGGACGTTGCGGTTATAGGCTTGCCCGATGCCCGACTTGGAGAAATTGTTGCCGCAATTATTGAAATAAAAGAAGGTCTTACCTGTAGCGAAGACGAAATTAACGAATTTTGTAAGGAGCTTCCGCGCTATAGAAGACCGAAAAAGATTATTTTCGCACAGGTTCCGCGTAATCCTACCGGTAAAATTGAAAAACCGGCGCTTAGGAAAAAGTATTGCCCTGACGGACTTGTAGAAGCCCAAATAAACAGTTAAAATGCCAAAACAAGACAGTTTACTAAATGTAATTTCTGTCTTGTTTTTCGCGTTCTAATAATATATAATATTTAATAAAGATTTATAGATTATAGAGGTGTAGCTAATGAAAAAACTTATGTTAGGTAATGAAGCGGTAGCTCGCGGTCTTTATGAGGCTGGTTGTAGCTTTGTTTCCAGTTATCCCGGAACACCCAGTACCGAGATTACTGAATACGCCGCAAAGTATAAAGAAATATATGCCGAATGGGCACCTAACGAAAAGGTTGCTATGGAAACTGCTTTTGGTGCCTGCCTTGCAGGTAAAAGAAGCTTTTGCGGTATGAAGCACGTTGGTGTTAACGTTGCGGCAGACCCACTTTTCACTATCGCTTATACAGGTGTTAATGCAGGCATTATTATCGGTGTCGCTGATGACCCCGGAATGCACTCTTCACAAAACGAGCAGGATTCCCGCCATTATGCAATAGCGTCAAAAATACCGATGTTAGAGCCAAGTGACAGCGCGGAATCAATTGAGTTTGTAAAGCAAGCGTACGAAATTTCGGAAAAATTTGATACCCCCGTATTCCTTAAAATGTGCACTCGCGTAGCGCATTCACAAAGCATTATCGAAGAAAGCGAAAGGGTTTTACCTGAGCAAAAGGAATACGTTAAAGACGGCGCTAAGTACATAATGATGCCGGGTAACGCCAAAAAGCGTCATCCTATTGTAGAAGAGCGCACGAGTAAGCTTATGGAATATGCCGAAACTGCAAGCTTTAACCGTATTGAAGAAGGTAGCGACAATGCTGTAGGTATTATTACTTCTTCTACAAGCTACCAGTATGTAAAAGAGGTTTGCGGTGATAAGTACCCTGTACTAAAGCTTGGTATGATAAATCCGTTGCCTGTAAATAAAATTATTGATTTTGCAAGCAAGGTTAAAACTGTTATTGTTGTTGAAGAGCTTGACGGCATTATTGAAACACATTGTAAAAATATTGGTGTAGATGTAAGCGGTAAAGAGCTTTTTGGTCTTATAGGCGAATTTTCGCAGAATATTGTTGCCGAAAAGCTTGATAGTACAGTACCTACAGGTGTAGCTTTGGATGATGTTATTCCAATGCGCCCGCCTGTAATGTGTGCAGGTTGTCCTCACCGCGGTCTTTTCTACACCTTAAAGAAAAATAAGCTTACAGTTCTTGGCGATATTGGTTGCTATACCTTAGGCGCGGTAGCCCCCTTAAATGCTATTGATACTACAATTTGTATGGGTGCTTCAGTTTCAAGTCTTCATGGTTTTAATAAAGCTAATGAGGGTAAGAGCGATAACAAAACTGTTGCGGTTATAGGTGACAGTACCTTTATGCACTCGGGTGTGACAGGTCTTATAAATATAGCTTATAACGGTTCTAATTCTACCGTTATTATTCTTGATAACTCTATTACAGGTATGACAGGTCACCAACAAAACCCAACAACCGGCTATAACCTAAAGGGTGACCCATGCTCTAAGATTGATTTAGAAGCACTTTGTAAAAGTGTTGGTATTAATAGTGTTCGCGTTGTTGATCCTTATAATTTAGCCGAATGCGATGCCGTTATTAAAGAAGAGCTTGCAAAGGAAGAGCCTTCGGTTATTATTTCTCGCCGTCCTTGTGCACTTTTAAAATATGTTAAGCATGCAGGTCCTATAAAGACTAATACCGATAAATGCGTAGGCTGTAAAATGTGTATGCAAATCGGTTGCCCTGCGGTTAGTATGGAAAACGGTAAAATTAAGATTGATAATACACTTTGCACAGGCTGTGGCGTATGCTCGCAAATGTGTAAGTTTGATGTTTTTGAAAGTGTAAAGGAGGCTAAATAATGCAGACTAAAAATATTATGATTGTAGGCGTTGGCGGTCAAGGTACACTTCTTGCAAGTAAATTGCTTGGCAAACTGCTTTTAGGTAAAGGCTACGATGTAAAGGTTAGTGAAGTACACGGTATGAGCCAACGTGGCGGTAGTGTTGTTACCTATGTTCGCTATGGTGATAAAGTATATTCTCCCGTTATTGATAAGGCACAAGCCGATGTTATTATATCCTTTGAGCTATTAGAAGCTGCCCGTTGGGTAGAGTATCTAAAACCCGATGGTGTAATTATTACCAATACCCAACAGGTTAATCCTATGCCTGTAATTATCGGTGCACAGGAATATCCCGAAAACTTAGCGGAAAAAATCAAAAATTTAGGTATAAAATTAGATGCTTTAGATGCATTATCTTTAGCGGAACAAGCAGGTAGCTCAAAAGCAGTAAATATTGTGCTTATGGGTAGACTTTCAAAGCTTTTCGATTTCTCTGAGCAAGAATGGCTTAACGCTATTGAGCAAAGTGTTCCTGAAAAGTTTTTAGAACTTAATAAAAAAGCGTTCCGTCTAGGAAGAGAATATGGGGTGTAAAAAATGGAAAGATATTTTCAAAAGGATATTGAGTGTGCTTCTCGCGAAGAGATGGTAGCTTTACAAAATGAACGTTTAGTAGCTCAGGTAAAGCACGTATGGGAAAATGTACCTTATTACCGCAAAAAAATGGAAGAAAAGGGTGTTACTCCCGATGACATTAAGAGCATTGATGATTTACATAAGCTTCCGTTTTTAACAAAGGATGATTTGCGCGAAGCTTATCCTTACGGTCTTTTAGGTATGCCGCTTAAGGACTGTGTTAGAATTCAGTCAACCTCGGGTACAACTGGTAAGCGCGTTGTAGCGTTCTATACACAATACGACGTTGATTTGTGGGAAGAATGCTGTGCTCGTGCGCTTGTGGCTGCAGGCGCTACTAATGAAGACGTTTGTCAGGTTTCTTACGGATATGGCTTATTCACAGGCGGTCCCGGTCTTAACGGCGGCAGTCACAAGGTTGGTTGCTTAACTCTTCCTATGTCTTCAGGTAATACTGACAGACAGCTACAATTTATGACCGACCTTGAAGCTACTATTATTTGCTGTACTCCTTCTTATGCGGAATATCTTGCAGAGAGTATTCACGAAAGGGGCTTACGTGACAAAATTAAGCTTAAAGCAGGTATATTTGGTGCAGAGGCTTGGAGTGAAGAAATGCGCCACGATATTGAAGAAAAGCTTGGTATTAAGGCTTATGATATTTACGGTCTTACCGAGACAAGCGGCCCCGGTGTTTCTTTTGAATGCGCTGAACAAACAGGTATGCATATTAACGAAGACCACTTTATTGCTGAAATTATTGACCCCGATACTTTAGAGGTTTTACCTGAAGGCAGTCAGGGTGAATTAGTATTTACTTCTATTACAAAGGAAGGTTTCCCACTTCTTCGTTATCGCACAAAGGATATTACTGTGCTAACTCGCGAAAAATGCTCTTGCGGACGTACACTTGTAAAAATGAAAAAGCCAATGGGCAGAAGCGATGATATGCTTATTGTTAAGGGTGTTAATGTATTCCCGTCACAAATTGAAGCAGTGCTTTTGGAAAACGGCTATCCCGCAAACTATCAAATTGTTGTTGACCGCGTAAATCATAGCGACACTATTGAAGTTTTAGTTGAAATGACACCTGAAATCTTTTCGGATTCACTTGGTAAGATTACCGAAATGGAAAAGAATTTAGTATCGGCACTTAAAGCAATGCTTGGTATTTATGCTAAGGTTCGCCTTGTAGACCCCAAGACCATTGCCCGTAGTGAAGGTAAAGCTGTTCGCGTTATTGATAAGCGTAAAATTTAAGGAGTGTGTATTATGGCTATAAATCAAATTACAGTATTTTTAGAGAATAAAGCAGGCGCGCTTTTAAATGTTACCAAACTTTTATCAGAAAATAAGGTAGACCTTCGCGCTATAAATATTGCCGAAACTGCCGACTACGGTCTTTTAAGACTTATCACTGCAGATAATGCCGCAGCTGAAAAGGTTTTAAAGGCAGAAAATTTAATTTTTACTGAAACACCCGTTTTGGCAGTTGCTATTGATGATAAACCGGGCGCTTTAAGCAGTGTTTTGGAAGTTTTAGCAAAAGAAAATATTGATTTACATTATATGTATTCAATTTTTGGCAACAAAGACGCTAAAGCATATATGATTATGCAGCTCCAAGATGTTGATAAGGCAACCGAACTTTTAAAGCAAAACGGTATGACTATTGCCGACGCTTGCGACCTTACATAGGTTAAAAATGCAAAAAAACCAAGAATATATTTTAGATATTGAAGCCGTGTCTTCTGACGGCAGTGGAATTGGCCGTGTAGACGGTATGGCGGTTTTTGTACCGCTTACGGCTTTAGGGGATAGGGCAAAGGTTAAAATTTTAAAGGTTAAAAAGACTTATGCCTACGGCAAGCTTTTAAGCCTTATAAAGCCTTCGAAATCCCGTATACAAAACGATTGCAACGCATTTAATCAGTGTGGTGGCTGTGTTTACAGGCACATAAGCTATGAAGCCGAAAAAGCAATAAAAGAAAACAAGGTTTATGAGAATATAAAGCGTATCGGCGGTGTTGATATGGCACCAAGCCCGATTGTTGTAGCTTTACCTGAGCGTTACCGCAATAAAGCGCAGTATCCTGTATCACAGGATTATTGCGCCGGTTTTTACGCTTTTCATTCGCATAGAATAATCCCCTGCGAAGACTGTCTTTTACAGCCTGAAATTTTTAGCAGTATTACAAAGCTTGTAACCGATTGGGCAAAAGAGTACGATATAAGCATTTACGATGAAGCCACACGCAAGGGTTTTTTGCGCCATATTTATATACGACGCGCCGAAAAGACCAATGAAATTATGGTTTGCATTGTTGTGAATGGTGAAATACTACCCGAAAGCGACCAATTGGTTGACAGGCTTTTGTCGCTTTGCGGCGATTCGCTTAAAAGCCTTGTTATAAACATAAACCGCAAGGATACCAATGTTATTTTGGGCGAAGAATGTAAAACAATTTACGGTGACCGATATATAACCGATGTTTTATGCGGTGTAAAGGTGCGTCTGTCACCACTTTCGTTCTATCAGGTTAATAGAACTATGGCTGAAAAGCTTTACGAAAAGGCACGCGAATACGCAAACCCAAAAGGCAAAAATATTATAGATTTATATTGTGGCGCAGGTACAATAGGTCTTTCTATGGCAGGGGATGCCAAGAGCATAATAGGTGTAGAAATTATCCCCCAAGCTATAGAAGATGCAAAATACAATGCCAAAATTAACGGTATAGAAAATGCACGCTTTATCTGTGCCGATGCAACCGATGCGGCAAAGCAGTTAGCAAATGACGGGGTAACTTGCGATGTTGTAGTTGTTGACCCACCGCGTAAAGGCTGCAGTGTGGAGGTTATAAATACTATAGCAAAAGACTTTAAGCCAAAGGATGTAGTCTATGTTTCGTGCGATAGCTCAACCTTAGCGCGCGATATTAAGCTGTTTAGCGATAATGGCTATACGCTTAAAGAATACACCCCTTGCGACCTTTTCCCAAGAACTTCGCATGTAGAAACGGTAGCACTTTTAGAAAGGCATTGTAATGAATAAGAAAAACAAAAAAGAAAAAATGTCTGATTCGGTAGCTGAAGGTGTAATTGAGTTAATATTAGGAATCATTCTTTTTGGCATTGGCGCTTTAGTATGCTTATTTATTAGCAAGGTTTTTTCACTTAAAATTGAAGATTTCGATTTTGATTTGTGTGTACTTATAGGCATTGCATTTTTGGCTTTGGTTGTACTTGCGATTAGTTTAATTAAAATGTTTGTAAAGAAAAATAAAAACCAAAATAAGCAATAACTAATTATTCTGATTTTCAAAAGATTATGAAACCATTTTTAAAATGAATAATAAAAGGATGGTAATTATGGAAAAATTTTTCGATGAAAAGAACATAGCATTAACCCTTAGTGTTATGAGTGATGTGCATATCAGCGGTAGCTGGTACCAAGGACCCAGCAAAAGTAAATTTATAAACGCTTTAGACTATGCACGCACGGTTGCAAAAAATCCTATTGATGCGTATTTATTTACAGGGGACTTTGTTGACTGTATGAACTCGCGTGGAAATGTTATGTTAAGCGAAAAGTGGGGCCTCGATTACGATAAGGCTAAGGCAGAGCAATCCGCACGTGAATTTGAAACCTTACGCGATTGTTTTAATAACCATATACCATCTGAATCTGAGATTATTTACTGCCTTGGTAACCATGACAGCACCGATTGTAATAATATTGCCCGCTTTATTAAAGAGTTTTCATCCCTTGAAGAAATAGGCGATAATAAGAATTTTGAGCGTATGTACCGTACCGATTTGGATTTGGATAATATGCGCAAGGGTATGCGACACTGTGTGTGCAAGGATTACCATTTTCTTTGCATAGATATCACTACCGATTATTCCGAAACAATAGAATTTTTAAAGAAAAATCTTGATGAAATTACCGCAAAAGACCCATATAAATATGTGTTTGTGCTATTCCACTATAAAACACCTGACACACTTTTTGCTTCAAATGTTAACACAGCCGATATGTCGGTAGCGCTTGATAAACTACTTAAAAATTATCCCCAAGCGTTGCTTATAAACGGTCACACCCATACTTCTATATGCAACGAGCGTGCAATAATGCAAAAGGAATACACAAGCGTTGAAGGCTCTTGTGTAAGCTATGTTGACAGTAATTTAATAAATAACGAGCTTAACGTTGTACATAGTATGCACTTTAAGGTTTCGGAAGGCTTGCTTATTGAGATTGATAAAAACGGTAATTTAAGGATTACAAGACTTGATTACCACAATAGAAGTATTATTAAAAATGCGTGGCAGTTACCTGCTCCAAAAGTCGATAAAAGCCACTTAAAAGCATATTCTCCCGAGCGCAAATATAAAGCTAGAAAACCCGAATTTCCAAAAGGCGCAGATTTTACACTCGAACAGCTTGAAGAAGGTGTAAAAATTACTATACCAAAGGCTATTAGAAATAATGAAGATATTTATAGATATCAAGTTATTTGTTATAACTGTTTAGGTGCGCCTAAGGTTTACTTTATATCTTCACTATTTTGCCACCGTGCAGAAGAAAGATATAATGAAGCTACACTTTCGGCTATAATACCCGAAGCCAAGCTTTCGGATATTTATAAAATAACCGTTACCGCACAGGATTTTTGGTATAACGACAGCGAACCATTAATAAAATATAAGGATTGATTTTTATGGCAAAATCTAAGGAACTTATTCGCGCAGTAAAATTTACTTTAATTTCTATTAGCGCTGGCATTGTTCAGGCTTTAAGCTTCACCTTACTTAACGAGCTATTACACGCAAATTATTGGTTTGCATATTTAGTAAGCCTTGTTTTATCGGTGCTTTGGAACTTTACCATAAATAGAAAATTCACCTTTAAATCTGCAAACAATATAAAGCTAAGTATGCTTTTGGTTGCGCTTTTCTATGCGGTGTTTACCCCTGTTTCTACATATTTGGGACACCTTGCCGAGACTGCAGGCGTTAACGACTACATTGTATTGGCGGTTTCTATGATTTCTAATTTAATACTTGAATACCTTTATACAAGGTTTGTTGTATACAGAAATTCATGCGATACCGCAAGTAATAGCAAATAAAAAATGCTGTCTTACTTTTTAGTAAGACAGCATTTTTTTAACTTAAATTTATTTTGCGTAGTCTACAGCACGACTTTCGCGAATAACGTTAACCTTAATTTGACCGGGGTATTCAAGTTCATTTTCAATTCGCTCTGCGATTTGATGCGACATAAGAACCATTTGGTCCTCGGTTACAATTTCGGGTTTTACGATTATGCGGATTTCTCTACCTGCCTGAATAGCAAACGAGCCTTCAACACCATTAAAGGAATTGGCGATTTCCTCCAATTTTTCAAGTCTCTTAATATAGCTTTCAATGTTCTCTCTGCGAGCGCCTGGGCGTGCAGCCGAGATAGCATCGGCAGCTTGAACAATGCAAGCAATAAGTGTTTTAGCTTCAACTTCACCGTGGTGAGCGTGAATAGCGTGGATAACAGCTTCGTTTTCACGGTATTTTTTAGCAACTTCAACACCTAACTGAATGTGGGTACCTTCTTGCTCGTGGTCAAGCGCTTTACCAATATCGTGTAAAAGACCTGCACGCTTAGCCAAGGTTACATCAGCGCCAAGTTCGGCAGCTAAAAGACCTGAAAGGTAGCAAACCTCGAGTGAGTGGTTAAGCACATTTTGACCGTAGCTTGTGCGGTATTTTAATTTACCTAAAAGCTTAACAAGCTCGGGGTGGATATTAGGAACGCCTGCATCAATAATAGCGCGTTCACCGGTTTCCTTGATGGTTGTGTTAACTTCGTTAGTAGCCTTAGTAACAGTTTCTTCAATTCTTGCAGGGTGAATACGACCGTCTAAAATAAGCTTTTCCAAAGTAACGCGAGCAATTTCGCGTCTTACAGGGTCAAAGCTTGATACGGTAATAGCTTCGGGTGTGTCGTCAATAATAAGGTCAACACCTGTTGCGGTTTCCAAAGCACGAATATTACGGCCTTCTCTACCAATAATTCTACCCTTCATTTCATCATTCGGTAACGCTACAACCGAAACGGTTAAATCAGCCGAATGGTCAGCGGCGCAACGCTGAATAGCATGGCAAATAATATTTTTTGCAATACGGTCACACTCTTCTTTGGTGTGTTGCTCATGCTCCATAATTTTTACTGCCTTTTGGTGTACTAATTCATCATCCAAAAGCTGTAAAAGGTGGGATTTTGCCTGTTCTCTTGTAAAGCCTGCGATTTTTTCAAGCAAGTCCATTTGGCTTTGCTTAAGCTTTTCACATTCTTCAATTCGTGCATCAATTTCTTTAGCACGAGCAGCTAATTTTTCTTCCTTAGCTTCAAGATTGTCAATCTTCTTGTCAAGAGATTCTTCTTTTTGTTGAAGACGGTGTTCCCCGCGTTGTACCTCGCTTCTTCTTTCGCGAAGTTCTTTTTCGGTTTCTTGTCTTAAGTTGTGGATTTCGTCCTTAGCTTCTAATAAAGCTTCTTTTTTCTTTTGTTCAGAATTTCTAATAGCGTCGTTTAAAATGCGTCTTGCTTCGTCTTCGGCAGAGCCAATAGCTGCTTCTGCGGACTTACGGCGGTAAGCCGAGCCTGCAAAAAAGCCGACAACGGCAAGCACAAGTGCGACGCCGCCCATAATAATGTACGGCACTTTAGTGCACCTCCTATATAATAAACACGGATGTTCTTCTCAAGCCGAAGGTTTTAATTTTAACACTTCGATATAGACGGGAGCCGTGTATTTACCTCCCGAAATATGATTTTACTTTGTATAAAATGCAGTTCGCCAAAATCTACAAAAACAAAGTTATAACCTAAAAAACAAAGGTTATTATCTATTGTATTTTACCACTAAGAACCCAATATGTCAAGAAAAGTAATTATTAAATTTGTTAATATAAATTTCTTTAATTTTATGCTTTATTTTTTATAAGATATATGATATAATCTATAATGAATATTTATGTATTGAAAGGAGTGGCGGTTTATGTTTAGAAAGTTGATTTTATGCTTACTTGTTTTGTGTTTGGCTTTTAGTCTTTGCGGATGTGATTTCTTTATGGCAGATACGGCAGAGCTATTATCACCGCCTGCACTTTCGGACGATTTTAAGGAAATATCTGATGCAATAAATGCAAGTGCTAAAGAAGATTATTTAATGGAATATCCACAAGCAGGCGATTACCGTTCGGCAGTGGTACAAAAGGATATTAACGGCGACGGCGTAAATGAAGCCTTTGCTTTTTACAGTACTAAAGACGGCGAAACCGAAATAATGAATATAAACGCTATTTGCTACAAGGATGATAGCTGGAAATCGGTTTCGGTTCAAAGCATTGTAGCCGCCGGTGTTCACAGGGTTGAATTTTGCGATTTAGACCAAGACGGTATATGTGAAATTTTGGTTGGTTGGCAAATTTATTCTACAAGTGATATGCAGCTTTCGGTTTATTCATTTAAGGATAACGCGCTTACTCAAATGATGATTAGCAAATATGTTCATTATGTAGTTTGCGACCTTGATGAAAACAAAACCGATGATGTTTTAATTATTAATGCAGGGGACACAAAGCAACAAAACACCGCTTCGCTTTATGGCTTTACAGATGGCAGTATTATTCAAATGGGAAGATGTGTGCTTGACAGTAAGGTGCAGTCCTTCGGTCACCCAATTGTGTCCGAGCTTTCTTCGGGAAAGCCTGCGGTTTATATAGATTCGGTAAAGGGTATAGGCGCTATAACCGAAGTGCTCATTTACGAAAAAGGTAAGCTTTTAAATCCGCTTTATGATAGCGAGCTTTTAGAAACTACCAAAACCTTGCGTGCAGTAAACCTTTCTACAAGGGATTTTAATAATGACGGTGTGCTTGAAATACCTGTTCAGCTTAATGTTCCGTCGGTTACACAAAATAAGGCAGCAGAAAAGCTTTACCTTACAAACTGGTGCTCATTCAATGGTGAATTCCTTACAACCCAAGTAACCTCTATGGTTAATCTTATTGATGGTTATTACTACAACCTACCGTCAAAATGGGTTGGTAATATTGCAATATTAAAGGACACCGATAACTGCATACGCGAAGTTTACAGCTACGATACCGAAAAAATGGAAGTGGGCGACAGCTTACTTTATATGCGTGCTATAAAAATACGCGATTGGGAAAAAGGCGTATATAACGCCCTTAACCTTATGGAAATAGGCAGAACCAAGGATGCGGTTATAGCTTGCAGAATCCCAAGAAAATCAGGTATTACATTTGATAGTGCTAAAAAAAGCTTTGGAATATATAATCAGGAGGCAAAACAGTGAAACGAATCTTAATAGCAGAAGATGAAGCTGCAATCCGTGAATTTGAAGCGATAAATTTAAAAAGGGTTGGTTATACGGTAGTAGAAGCAGGCTCGGGTGAAGAGGCGCTTGATATTTTCGATAACGATTTCGAGGGCTTCGATATTGCTTTGCTTGATATTTCTATGCCGGGTATGGATGGTTTTACCCTTTGTAAAGAGCTTAGAAAAAGAAGTGAAACCTTGGGTATTATAATGCTTACAGCACGTACACAGGAAATGGATAAAATAAGTGGTTTAATGATTGGCGCTGATGACTATATTACAAAACCCTTTAGCCCGACAGAGCTTTTAGCACGTGTTGATTCACTTTACAGGCGTGTTGAAATGTATGTGCCTAAGACCGAAACCAAAATTTCAGATGATATTATTTTAGGTGAGTTCACTCTTAATTTAAGAAAAAGAACCTTGCTTAAAAGCGGTGTTAATATCGAGCTTACACAAGTAGAGTTTCAAATGATTGAATATTTCTTTACTAATCCCGATGTAGCGCTTGATAGAACCGATATTTTAACAAAGGTTTGGGGTAGCAACTATTTTGGTGAAGAAAAGATTGTTGACGTTAATGTAAGGCGTCTTAGAATGAAGATAGAAGATGACCCATCAAAACCACAAAGACTGCTTACTGTTTGGGGTATGGGTTATAAGTGGAGTACGCGATAAAATATATAAAAACTTTAGGAAAGGGGAAGGCAAATGCGCTTAGATATTAAGTTTAAAAGCATTACATACAAATGGTTTTTTAATATATTTCTTGTAGCGGTAGCTGTTATGTGCGTGGCGGCGATTGCGTTTTCTTCGCTTTATGCTTCACTTTATACCGAAAAGATTGAAGCGCTTGCCACCGATTATTCTGAAGAGTTTTTATCCCTTGAAAATACCGATTCGAAAACCTTTAAGGATACTGCCATTACTATGGTGCAGAATTTTGAGTATAAGGACAAAATTGAAGTTCAGGTTATAGATAAAAACGGTAAGGTTTTCGTATCGACTACAGGTTTTTCGGCAAAAGACAGCGAAATGCCTGACTATATCAGGGCAAAAGAAAGCAAAAAGCTTGAAATCTTTAAAGGCAAAAGCAGTACTAAGCAATCTATTATGGCAGGAACAGTAATGCTTTACAGCAAGAACGGCGAAGAGCTTGGCGCTTACCGTTGGGTAACCTCAATGTCGCGTGCTAACAGGCTTATGACAATTGTTACCGCAATTATTATCTTACTTTGCGTTTTAATGCTTGGCGTTATGCTTATTACGGGTATTTTCTTTGTGAAGTCTATTGTAAACCCGATTCGCGATGTAAGTAACATAGCGCGTACAATCGCCCGTGGAGATTTTGAATCGCGTATAGAAATTAAGCGTGATGATGAAATTGGTGAATTGTGTGATGCGATTAACTATATGGCCTCCGAGCTTCATAATTCCGAAGGAATAAAGAACGATTTTATATCTTCGGTTTCGCACGAATTAAGAACTCCTTTAACCGCCATACGAGGTTGGGGTGAAACGGCTAAAATGTCCTTAGATACCGACCCCGAGCTTGTGGGCAGGGGATTAGATGTTGTATTAAGTGAAGCCGACCGCCTTTCAAGCCTTGTAGAAGAGCTTTTGGACTTTTCGCGTATGCAAACAGGTAGGCTTTCCTTGGTGTCACAGCCAATGAATGTAACATTAATTCTTAACGAATCAGCCGATATGTATAAGGAGCTTGCTAAAAAGCAGGATATTGATTTGGTAGTATCGGTACCGAATGAAGATATTACAGTGCTTGGCGATAAAAACCGCTTAAAGCAGGTGTTTATAAATGTAATCGACAATGCGGTTAAGTACACCCACGCTGGCGGACAGGTGCTTGTAAACCTTGATACCGAGGAAGCTTGCGTTCGTATTACTGTTACTGATACGGGTGTGGGTATTCCTGCAGAGGATATTGACCGCGTTAAAGAAAAATTCTATAAAGCAAATAAAACGGTTCGCGGCTCGGGTATAGGCCTTGCCGTTGCCGATGAAATCATAAAACAACACGACGGACTTTTATTTATTGAAAGTACCGAAAATGTAGGAACTAAGGTTACAGTGGTGCTTCCAATTTACGAAGAACCTGTTGCCGAAATTACAGAAGAACCCGAAAATGAAACAGGAGAAACAGATGAATAAATATACCTCAATCGGCGGTCAGGCTTTAATTGAAGGCATTATGATGAAAAGCCCCGAAAAATCCGCTTTATGTGTGCGCCTTCCCGATGGTAGTATTGATACTACCTATATGACCTATGTGCCGCTTAGCAAACGCTATAAGTTTTTCAAAATTCCGATTATCCGCGGTGTCACCGCTTTCGTAGAGTCTATGATAGAAGGCTACAAAGCGCTTATGCTTTCAGCCGATAAATCAGGCTTTACCGATTTTGAAGAAGATAAGCCTAAAACCGAAGAAGAGACCAAAAAGGATAGCGCTTTATTAAATACAGTTATGATAATCGGCGCTGTTTTGGGCTGTGTTTTGGCGGTAGTGTTGTTTATGTATATACCGCGCTTATTGGTATCTGGTATAGAAGCGCTTTTCGATGTTGAAATTACATCTAAGCTTTTACGCTCTTTAATAGAGCAGTTTGTAAAGCTTGCGGTGTTTGTGGGCTATGTGTGTTTAGTATCGCTTATGAAAGATATAAAACGCGTGTTTATGTACCACGGGGCAGAGCATAAGACCATTTTCTGCTACGAAAAGGGCTTAGAGCTTACTGTCGAAAATGTAAGAAAGCAAAAACGCTTCCACCCTCGTTGCGGTACCTCGTTTATGATACTTATGATACTTGTAAGCGTTGTATTTTCTACACTTTTACAGGTGATTTTCCCAAGTGTTTACAGTATTAAGTGGCTTTGGGTATTGGCTAAAATATTAATGATACCGTTAATATGCGGTGCAGGCTATGAAGTGCTTAAAATTTGCGGTAGATACGATAATATAATTACTCGCATAATCTCAGCTCCGGGTGTATGGCTTCAAAGGGCCACTACCAAGGAACCCGAGGATGATATGATTGAAATTGCGATTGCCGCGCTTAAGGCGTGCGAACCCGAAGTTCCGGATGTGGAGAGAGCAAATGACAATATTTGAGGCATACAATCAAACTAAGCAAAAGCTAAAGGCGGCAGGTATTCCCGATAGCGTTTTTGAAGCAAAGCTTATAATTAAGCATATTACAGGGCTTAATAATTCTCAAATTTTAACCGAATATGCAAAAGAGCTTACCGAGTTTCAACAAAATAATCTAACTGCGATACTTCGCCAGCGCGAAATACGATATCCTTTACAGTATATTTTGGGTGAATGGGCATTTTACAAATACAAATTTAAGGTTGGCGTAGGGGTTTTAGTTCCCCGTAGCGATACCGAAGTTTTGGTAGAAGAATGCGTTAAGTATTTAGAGAATAAACCCAAAGCGCAAATATTGGATTTATGCTCGGGTAGTGGATGTATAGGTATTTCTTTAGCGTGTGATTTTCCTGAAAGCGCGGTTGTGCTTTTGGAAAAATACCCCGAAGCTATGCGATATATAGAAGAAAATATAAAACTAAACGGCGCATATAATGCTTTGGCTTTTTCGGGCGATGTACTAAACGGAGATGCCGGCGAGCAAAAGTATGATTTAATAGTAAGTAATCCACCTTACATACCACCAAGTGAAATGGAAATTGTCTCTCCCGAAACTAAGTTCGAGCCTGAAACTGCGCTTTTAGGCGGTAAAGATGGCTTGGATTTTTATAGGGCGATAATAGATAATTATAAAAATTCCTTAAAGAACGGCGGTATGATAGCCTTTGAGGTTGGGATAAATGAATATGAGCGTGTATCGGTTCTTTTAAAGGATGCCGATTTTACAAATATTACAGTAACCAAAGATTTAAACGGCATAGAACGCGTAGTGACTGCGATAAAAGAATAAAGGAGAAATAAAAATGGCTTCAAAAAATTCAACTACAAAAACTGCGGTTAATTTGACCGATGAAAATGAAAAACAAAAGGCGCTGAAAACCGCCATTGAACAAATAGAAAAGCAGTTCGGCAAAGGCGCGGTTATGCGTCTTGGCGAAAATGCGGCTATGAGTGTTGAACATATTAAAACAGGTTCTTTAACACTTGATGTAGCGCTTGGTATAGGCGGTATTCCTAAGGGAAGAATTGTAGAAATATACGGTCCCGAATCTTCGGGTAAAACTACTGTTGCGCTTCACTGCGTAGCGGAAGCACAAAAAGCGGGCGGTACTGCTGCATTTATCGACGTTGAACACGCTTTAGACCCTGTTTATGCGGCTAATTTAGGCGTTGATATTGATTCGCTTTTAGTTTCTCAGCCTGATTCGGGCGAACAGGCTTTAGAAATCGCAGAAAGCCTTGTGCGTTCGGGTGCGGTAGATATTATTGTTATAGACTCGGTTGCGGCTTTGGTTACCAAGGCTGAAATTGAGGGTGAAATGGGTGACAACCACGTAGGTCAGTTAGCTCGACTTATGTCGCAAGCACTTCGCAAATTAACAGGTGCTTTATCTAAAACTAACTGTGCGGCTATATTTATTAACCAATTACGTGAAAAAATCGGCGTTATGTACGGTAACCCCGAAGTTACAACAGGTGGTAGAGCGCTTAAGTTCTATTCATCAGTTCGTATTGATGTTCGCAAGGGTGAAGTTATTAAAGACGGCAGCGAAATTATAGGTGTTCACACAAAGGCTAAGATTGTTAAAAACAAGGTGGCACCACCCTTCAAGGTTGCCGAGTTTGATATTATGTACGGCACAGGTATTTCACACGTGGGTGAAATTGTGGATGCTGGTGTTGACACCGGTGTCATTAAAAAATCGGGTGCTTGGTTCTATTATGGAGAGACCCGTTTAGGTCAAGGCAGAGATAACGTAAAGAAGTTATTTGAAGATAATGCAGAATTAGCACAAGAAATTGAAGATAAGATTATGGCAATTTTATCTAATAGTAATGATAAAACAGTAGAAGCAGATAATGATGAGTTCATTATGCCTACAGAGCCTGTTGCACCCCGTAAATCTATTGATATTGATATTGCAGTAGACGACTAATGCAAATAATAGACTTAAAAAAAGATAAGCTTCATTTAACAAGGTTAAGCCTTGATAACGGAAGTGAAGCTTTAATAGATAATGATGTTTGCTCTGACCGATGTTTAAAGGTAGGGACTGATTTGACCGAGAGCGGTTTAAAAGAACTGCTTGAAGAATCGGATTATATTCGGGCTAAGTCCCGTGCGGTTTGGTATCTAGACCGTGCCGACCATACTGAAAAAGGTCTTTACGATAAGCTTTTGCGCGGTGGCTTTAAAAAGGAAGCGGCGGCAAAGGTTGTTGCGCGTTTTATTGAAGTGGGTTTATTAGATGACCGCCGATTTGCAAAAAATTATGCCGAAAGGCTAGAGAGCGGCAACTACTCTAAACGCGAAATTTTGCAAAAGCTTACCCTAAAGGGTGTACCCTATGCGTTAGCAAAAGAGGTTTTAGATGATACCGATAATGACGAGCAACAAAAAATTAAAATTTTATTAGAAAAAAAGTACCAAACAAAATTACAAAAAGAAGGCGGCGCCCAAAAGGTTTTTGCGGCGCTTGTGCGAAAAGGCTTTTCTTATGCGGAAGTAAGGGAAGCACTTAAAAGCTATATAGAAGAATTTGAGGAATAATATGTATAAGGTTAGTATGGTGTCGCTTGGTTGCCCTAAAAACCAAGTTGATGCTGAAATGATGCTGTTTTCTTTAAAAGAAGCAGGCTTTGAGTTATCGCCTGAAGAATCCCAAGCTGATGCAATAATTATAAATACCTGTGGTTTCATTGAAGATGCTAAGGCAGAAGCTATTGAAAATATTTTAGAAGCCTCACGCTACAAGGCAGAGGGTAACTGTAAAGCCTTAATTGTAACAGGTTGTTTAGCAGAACGCTATAAGGATGACGTTACAGAAGAAATTCCCGAAGTTGATGTATGCGTAGGTATTGGCTCTAACGGTAATATTGCAAAGATTGTTAAAAATGCAATTGAAAGAAACTTTAAAAATTCTTACGGAGAAAAAACCGATTTAGATTTAAACGGTAAGCGTATTTTGGGCGGTATGCCGTTTACGGCATATTTAAAGGTGGCAGACGGTTGTGATAACTGTTGCACCTACTGCGCAATACCAAAAATTAGAGGAAGACTTAGAAGCCGTACTATAGAAGACTGTGTAAAAGAAGCAAGAGAATTAGCACAAAACGGCGTTAAAGAGCTTATAGTAGTAGCGCAGGATACCACAGCTTACGGTACCGATATTTATGGCGAGCCAAAGCTCCCTGAACTTCTTTCCGAGCTTTGCAAGGTTGACGGTATTCATTGGATAAGAACTTTATATACATATCCCGATAAAATTAACGATAAGCTTTTGGATGTATTGGCGAGTGAACCAAAGCTTGTAAAATATTTGGATATTCCGCTTCAGCACATAAACGGTGAAATTTTAAAGAAAATGAACCGCAAGGGCGACAAGGAAAGCATTGAAACATTAATTACTAAAATTCGCAACAAAATCCCCGATATTACTCTACGTACTACATTTATAACAGGCTTCCCGGGTGAAACCGAAGCGCAGTTTGAAGAATTAGCCGAGTTTGTAAAGAAAACCCGTTTTGATAGACTTGGTTGCTTTACTTATTCCGCCGAAGAAGAAACCCTTGCTGCCGAAATGGAAAACCAAGTAGAAGAGCAAACAAAGGTTTCGCGTATGGAAAATATTATGGATATGCAAACTATTATAGCGGCAGAAAAGAACCAAGAGAAAATAGACAGCGTAACTGAAGTTATAATCGAAGGCTGGGATGACTACATCAAGTGTTATTTTGGCAGAACTTTGGGTGATGCACCCGAGGTTGACGGTAAAATCTTCTTTATGTCTACAAGACCGCTTGTTATCGGTGATTTTGTAAAGGTTAGAGTTAACGATTGTTTAGAATATGATTTGTTAGGAGAGCTTGAAGAATGAATACCCCAAATAAATTAACCTTAGCCCGTATGATAGCAACCCCAATTTTTATGGCGGTAATGCTTATTGATTTTAAGTATCATTACACAGTTGCGCTTGTGTTGTTTGCTTTGGCTTCAATTACCGATGCGATTGACGGACACATGGCAAGAAAGTACAATATGGTAACCGATTTCGGTAAATTTATGGACCCGTTAGCAGATAAGATGCTAACAACTGCCGCTTATTTAGGTTTTATGTACCTTTTTGGTTTTACAGCAGTGGGTTGGCATATGGTAGCAATAACGTTCATAGTATTATTCCGCGAGTTTGCGGTTTCTTCTATTCGCTTGGTAGCAGTAACTGCAGGCGGTAAGGTTGTAGCCGCAAATATGTGGGGCAAATGTAAAACTGTTAGCCAAATGGTAGGCATTGTATTTGCGCTTGCGGTATTTGCGGTGAACGAATTTGCTCCAATAAAATATGAAACCTTGATGGTATTTGTTACGGTTATAATCGCTTTATTTTGGCTTTCGGCTGTACTTTGTGCTATTTCGGGCGCAATTTACATTTGGGGCGGAAGAGAGTATATCGCAAATGCAAAATAAACTGTAGGTGACCATTTTGTTTAAACGAATAATTGAAGATGTAAACGCCGTTCGTGAGCGCGACCCCGCCGCACGAAGCTTTTGGGAGGTTTTCTTCCTTTACCCAGGCGTTAAGGCAATAAGAATGCACCGCCGTGCGCATTTTTATTACAAGCATAATATGATGTTTTTGGCGCGTTATGTTTCGCAAAAGGCGGCGCGCAAAACAGGTATTGAAATTCACCCCGGTGCTACTATCGGCAGGCGCTTGGTTATAGACCACGGCACAGGGGTTGTAATAGGTGAAACCACCGAAATTGGCGATGATGTACTTATTTACCAAGGTGTTACCTTAGGTGGTACCGGTAAGGATACGGGTAAACGACACCCAACAATAGGTAATAATGTTATGATAAGTGCGGGTGCAAAGGTTTTAGGTCCCTTTAAAATAGGGGATAATTCACGCGTGGCTGCGGGCGCGGTAGTCTTAGCCGAAGTACCGCCAAATTCAACCGTTGTGGGTGTACCTGCGCGCGTTGTAAGACAAGACGGCAAGCGTGTTGCCTTAGACCAAATTCACATTCCCGACCCCGTCAAGCAAAAAATGGACGCACTTGAAAGCCGAATTTTAGAGCTTGAAATGAAACTCAAGGAGAAATAGTATGAAAATTTTTAACACTCTTACAAGACAAAAGGATGAATTCAAACCGCTAGTAGATGGCGAAGTAAAAATCTACGCTTGCGGTCCTACAGTATATAACTATATTCATATCGGTAACGCGCGTCCGCTTTGCGTGTTTGATGTTTTGCGCCGTTATTTTGAATGGCGTGGTTTTAATGTAAACTTTGTTCAAAACTTTACTGATATTGATGATAAGCTTATAAATAAGGCTAACGCTGAAGGTATTACCGTACCCGAAGTTGCCGAAAGATATATAAAAGAATTTTGGACCGATGCTACAGGTCTTAATGTCAGAAAAGCAACTGTTCATCCCCGTGCTACCGAAAATATTGCCGAAATCCAGGGCATTATTTCAGCTCTTATCGAAAAGGGTTATGCTTATGCAGTAGGCGGCGATGTTTACTACCGCGCTAAAAAGTTCCAAGAATACGGTAAGCTTTCACATCAACCGCTTGAAGATTTGGCAGAAGGCGCTAGTAACCGTGTTGACGGTGGTGCCGATATTAAGGAAGACCCAATGGACTTTTGCCTTTGGAAAGGCGCTAAGGAGGGTGAGCCTTTTTGGGAATCTCCTTGGGGTAAGGGTAGACCAGGTTGGCATATTGAGTGCTCGGCTATGGCAGGCAGATATTTAGGTAAAACTATTGATATTCACTGCGGTGGTCTTGACCTTATTTTCCCACACCACGAAAATGAGATTGCTCAATCCGAAGCCGCTCACGATTGCGATTTTGCGCATTATTGGATGCACAACGGATTTATTAATGTTGATAATCATAAGATGTCTAAATCCTTAAATAACTTCTTTACTGTAAGGGATGTAGCTGAAAAATTCGGTTACGAGCCGATTCGTTATTTCCTTATTTCTTCACAGTATAGAAGTCCTATAAACTATTCGGTAGATATTATAGAACAGGCTAAAAATTCGCTTGAGCGCCTTTATACCTGCCGCGATAATATTGATTTTGCGCTTAAAAATGCACAAGATGGCGGCGAAGTGCCCGATTTTGTAGAAACTCGCAAAAACGAATTTATCACTGCTATGGAAGACGACCTTAACACAGCTGACGCTTTGGCTGCTATTTTCACACTTGTTCGCGATATTAACAGTGCTATTGCAAACGGCGCTAAAAAGGTAACACTTGAAGCTTGTGCTGATATTTTTGACCAGCTAACAGGTGTTTTAGGTCTTGTATATAACCGCAAGGAAGAAACCTTAGATAGCGAAATTGAAGCTTTAATTGAAAAGCGCACCGAAGCCAGAAAAGCTAAGGACTTTAAAACTGCGGATGAAATTCGTGATAAGCTTAAGGAAATGGGTATCGTTTTAGAAGATACCGCACAAGGCGTAAAATGGTCGAGAATTTAAAAAAAGAACCTTTGGGTAAAGATTTTTACCTTTATGTAAGTAAATCTCACGCCTTTGGTACAGATGCGGTACTGCTTGCAAATTTTTGCAATGCAAAGCCTAAAGATAAAATGGTTGATTTGGGCACAGGCTGCGGTATTATACCTTTTTTGCTCTTGCGCGACGGTCTTTTAGAGTCGGCAGTCGGTGTTGATATAAGCGAAGAAGCTGTCAGTTTAGCCCAAAAAACAAAAGAAGAATTAAATCTTTTAAAATTTGACGCAATAAATTCTGACCTAAAGGCATTAAAGGGTAAAGTAGAGTTTGGTTGTAATACGCTTGTTACTTGCAACCCACCCTATAAAGCACCTAATGCAGGGCTTCAAAGTGCGGGCGAGCGTGAGCGTGTTGCCCGCCACGAAGTAGAGTGTACACTTAAAGATATAATAGAAGTTTCGGCGAAGCTTTTGCAAACAGGTGGCAGACTTTGTATGTGTCACCGCCCCGAACGGCTTTCGGAATTAATGTCAATTATGACAGACTTAAAGGTAGAGCCTAAAAGACTAAGACTAGTTTGCCAACGAAAAGGGGAAGAGCCGTGGCTTGTGCTTGTAGAAGGCAGGCGCTGCGGTAAAACGGGACTTCGTATAGAGCCAACACTTTATGTTGAAGAAAATGGCGATTGGTCAGAAGAAATGCTTAAAATTTACGGACCTTATAAGGAGGCGTATTTATAATGTCGGGTAAGCTTTATGTTGTAGGTACGCCCATAGGTAATTTAGGTGATTTTAGTCCACGCGCTATTGAAACGCTCGAAAAGGTGGATTTTTTGGCGGTAGAGGACACACGAGTTACCGTAAAATTACTCAACCGCTTTGATATTAAAAAAGAAATGCTTTCTTATTACGAGCATAATAAGTTATCAAAGGGTAATTTAATTTTAGAAAGACTTTTAAACGGCGAAAATTGTGCCGTTTTATCCGACGCGGGAATGCCCGCAATATCTGACCCTGGAACAGATTTAGTAAAGCTTTGTTATGAAAACAATATTGCGGTTGAATCGGTACCGGGGCCAAGTGCGGTTACTACTGCACTTTCGGTTTCGGGTATGGATTCGGGTCGCTTTTGCTTTGAAGGTTTTTTAACTACCCAAAAAAGCGGAAGAATAGCCCATTTGAACGAGCTTAAAACCGAAAAGCGCACAATGGTTTTTTATGAAGCACCGCATAAGCTTTTAGCTACTTTGGAAGATATGCTTTCAATTTTTGGTGAGCGTGAAATTGGGATTGTGCGCGAGCTTACAAAGCTGCACGAAACGGTTATGCACACCAATTTTACCGATGCAATAAAGTATTTTAGTGAAAATACTCCGCGCGGTGAATTTGTGCTTATTATAACTGGTGCTAAGGAAGAGGTTAAAAGCTACAGCTTAGAGGATGCGGTAGCAATAGCCGAAAATTTAGTTAATGAAGGCAATTCTACTTCCTTTGCTGCAAAGGAAGCCGCAAATATTACAGGACTCAAAAAGGGCGATATTTATAAAAGTCTTTTGAAAAAATAAGGTGGATTATGAGAAAAAAGAAGGATTTTAACACCAAGCCAAATGGCGATGGATTTAATATTGTTATAACTGATAATGAGTATAAAAGCCATCACTTTAAAAAGAAAAAGCACGGTGTTGCAGGCGTTTTTCAAAGAATAGGTAATTGGTGGCGCAACCTTAAAAAATGGAAAAGGGTGCTTATTAGAGTACTTACAACATTAGTTGCTATTGTGTTGGTTGTAGCAATAGTCTTTTTATCACTATTTAACTATAACTATAACAAAATAACCACTAAACCCGAAGAGCTTGGTTTTGAAAATGTTATAGATCAAAAGATTATTAATATTGCGCTTTTTGGCATTGATACAAGAAGTAAATCATCCTTTAAAGGTAATTCGGACAGTATAATGGTGCTTAGTATTAACACAGAAACCAATGCGGTAAAAATTGCGTCCATTATGCGTGATTCGCTTGTGGAAATTGATGATGGCGAGAAGACCTACTATAACAAAATAAACAGTGCTTACGGCTCGGCTTCGGGTGGACCCGAACTTGCTATTAAGACACTTAACCATAACTTTGGGCTGGATATCTCAGAGTATGCTACGGTTAATTTTTACGGTATGGCAGAAATTATAGATGCTGTTGGCGGTATTGATGTTGAGTTTACCCGTCAAGAAGTTATGACTAACCACACAGACGGTTTCAACGGTCTTGTAAAGCGCCAATGTGAAAAAATGGGGGTTGACCCCGAGCCTTATTATATAAGAACCGAAGGTACACACCATGTAAACGGTATTCAGGCTGTTGCGTATTCCCGTATACGAAAGTATGTAAATATTTGGGGTACTAATAACGATTTTGGCAGAACCGACCGCCAACGCTTTGTTATGGAACAGCTTTTCGATAAGGCGGTAACGCTACCCAAAACACAGTATGTAAGTCTTGTTAAGGCTTTAATACCTTATACCGAAACCTCGCTTTCTTATAGCGAAATTATGGGTCTTGCTTTTGATGTTTTGTTAGAATCTCCAACCTTTGAGCAAACCCGTATGCCACTTAGTGAATATCAAATGAAAGCGCCATATATTCCAAGGGTGGGCTCTACGGTTTATTATGATTTAGAGTTTGCTAAAAATTTGTTACACGAATTTTTCTATAATGATATTACCCCAGAAGCGTATGTAGAGCAAAACGGTATCAGTAAAAATGACTGGTACAGAGCGTTAAAATAATATCAAGAAGGTATTTAAAATGGTTTATGTATATTTGGTTATAAGCGCCTTGCTTGTACCTGTTCTTAATAATTTTCTTCCAATATTGCGCCAAGGCTATTCTTGGTGGTTAGTGCCGCTTTTAATAGTGGGTGGTTTTTTAGCGCTTTCAATTTTGCACCTTATTTGGTTTTTGCTAAGCTTTTTATTTGTAAGCATTAAATCTGATAAGGAAAAGGGAAGTCGCTATTACCGTTTTGTTCTAAAGCATACTTTACCGCTTATTGTGTCGCTTGCAAGGGTTAAAATTAATGTTACGGGAATGGATGTCGATAAAGTCCCAACCGATAGAAAAATGCTTTTTGTTTGTAACCATCAGCACGATTTTGACCCTGTTATTATATGGTCGGTTTTCCCGAATAACGATATTGGTTTTATAGGCAAAAAGGAAATTTATACAACAATGCCGTTAGTCGCTAAGGTTATGCACAAACTTTACGGTTTGCCAATTGATAGGGAAAATAACCGCGAAGCTGCAAAGACTATTATTCAAGCGACAAAGTATATTAAAGAGGATAAGGCTTCTATCGCGGTTTTCCCCGAAGGATATACAAGTCTTGAGTGTAAGCTTTTACCGTTTAGAAATGGTGCTTTTAAAATTGCAACAAAGCCGCAGGTACCTATTGTGGTTTGTACTTTAAACGGTACAAGAGAAATCCCAAAAAGAATGATTTGGCGCGGTTGTACTGTTGATTTTAAGATTATTGATATAATCTACCCCGAAGATTACGAGGGTATGAATACCAACGATATTGGTGAAAAAATCCATAATCAAATGCAGGAAGCACTTACAGAGCTTAGAAAATAAAAAATAAAATGTCAATCTTTAAAAAAGGATTGACATTTTACTTTTATACCGATATAATAATATGTGCGTGTAAAAATGCATATTATCGAGGCGTGGCTCAGTTTGGTAGCTTTGAGTTTGACCACCGCCTGTGGCGGAAAAAGGGAGAACGAAAAGGCGTCGCGGTCAAAGGTCATAGGCGCTCCAAGCCGTAATGAGCTTTGGGAACCGCAAGAGTAAGCGGAGTAGCAGCGCGATAATGTAACACTATAGGATATATATTAAAAAAACATAATGTTTTAATCGAGGCGTGGCTCAGTTTGGTAG
>JAZSCF010000085.1:0-11815 GCA_045602785.1 Acutalibacteraceae bacterium | reverse complement strand
GTCTTTTTTAACTACTATATTCCACATATCAGTATCTATGCCGTTTAAGGTGAAAATACCCGCAGTGTCAGTAAATTTAATAGCAACATCATTATTCGTATTGTTATTGATCAAATAATACTTGACAGATTCGTTTGTATCAGTTGTGGTTAATCCAGATAAGTACTCTTTAGCGCCATTTGTAAGAGCATCGTTTCCTGTAGAATTAATAATTTGTACCACAGCGTGAGAGGTAAAGTTAGCTGTAGCACGTGCTTGAAGTGAAAAACTTGACGCAGACTTTATATTAAAGTTCACATTACAATAATCATAAGTAGTATAATATGTGGAATCGCCGCTTCTATCTCCAAATCTAACCGTAGTAGCAGCACCGCTATCCACAGTAACATTTGCATTAATTTTTTTGTCTTCAGTTGAACCAAATGTTAGTTTCTTGCTATTACCACCCAAAACAAGATATGCTTTTGTTTCACATGCAAAATACATATCAAAATCTTTTGTAGGCGCTTTAACAGATGTATAAAAATTAAAATATTTACTATCAAAAGCAGTGCCTTCGCCAAAAGATACACTGTGGTTATTAAGATTAAAATTTTTATATGTTGAATTGCTACTAAAAGGGTTATTAATAATAATATTTGTAAAATCTATATCTCCATTTAAACTAATTGAGTTTGTACCGATTTTCGCAATATCTCTATAAGATGAAATATTAAGCTTAAAAGTATGAGTTGTAAGCGAAAGTCCACCGTTGTCATCCCAAAGATTTGGAATTTCGGTAGTTCCATCTTCTTCTAACTCTTTAATAGCCTTAATGTATACAGTATCACCCGCGCCGTAGGTAGAGCCCACCTTATCTATAACGCCATTAACCGACAATAGCGCCGTATCAGGACTCAAACCATCGTTATCTGCACTACCTTTTGGACTAATATAGTAGACCGGTACTTCTGTTGTTTCCGCCAACGTATTAAATGCAACCGTGCAACAAGAAATTACCAACGCAACCGTTAGCACTATAATAAGTAGCTTATAGATTTTTTGCTTCATAACAAATCTCCCTTGTTTTAAATTTGATTCTATTGTATTATAATTCACAATCAAATAACAATCAATACGTCGAGTTCATATTGACTATTTAATCACAAATTGATTAAAACTATGATTATAATGAACCGAAAATGATTATTTGCGTTTTTACAAAGCTTATAAATTGCATAATTTAAAAATGTTATTAAATTATGCTTTAACTTTGATTATATTTATGTTATACTTATTTTGGAGATGATTTTATGAAAAAAACCGCTATTATTACAGGTGCTTCTAAAGGCATTGGCGCCGCTACTGCAATACTTTTTGCGCAAAAGGGATATAATGTTGTTATAAACTACAATAACTCTTACGAATCGGCAACACTTCTTGCCCGTTCGCTATCACAAAACGGCTTTTCGGTAACTACTCAAAAAGCAAATGTTGCCAACCGTTTAGAAGCTGAGCTTTTAATTAAAGAAACCCTTTATAAGTTCGGCAGAATTGATGTTTTGGTTAATAACGCTGGCGTAGCTTTTGAAAGCCTTATCACAAGCACTGATGAAGTTGATTACGACAGAATTATGGATATAAACCTTAAGGGTGTGTTTAACTGCTGCAAGGCGGCAACGCAGGTTATGGTTAATCAGCAAAGCGGTAAAATTATAAATATTTCTTCTATGTGGGGCGAAACGGGTGCTTCCTGTGAAGTGGCTTACTCGGCTTCAAAGGCGGGCGTAATTGGTCTTACAAAGGCTTTAGCCAAGGAGCTTGCGCCAAGCGGAATTACCGTAAATGCAGTTTCCCCCGGTATTATTGAAACTTCTATGAACGCTAATTTATCGGTTGAAGAGCTTAACGCGTTTGTTGAAACTATTCCCTTAGGCCGTATGGGCACTGCCGATGAAATTGCTCAAGCGGTATACTTCTTAGCAAGCGAAAATGCCGATTATATTACAGGTCAGGTATTATCTGTAAACGGCGGTTATGTTATTTAATACATAGTATTTTAAAACGCTTTCCGTATTTGCGGAAAGCGTTATTTTTATAATATTGGCTCTATTGTTGCCAAAAAATATTCAGTTATTTTTTCGGGCGTTTCGTGTTTCTTTTGCGAAATCCACCATTCTACAGTTTCTACAAAGCTTGCAGAAATATGATTTACTAAATAATCCTGCGGTAATTTACTGTTTTTCAAAATACCGCTTTCTAAATATTCAACAATTATTAGTTGTTTTAAATTACTCTTAAAATAGCGTAGAAAAATCTCATTATTTTCGGATGACAAAAGCCCTAAAATATTGTTATCGTTTTGCTGTAAATGCTTAAGCAAATGCAAAAATACCGAATCCCCCGAAAATTTACAGTGGTAGTGATTATTATTATCCCCCTTGCCTATTTCGGTATCAATAATATGCCTAAACAGTTCTTCGCAAAGCTCTTTTAAAAGAAAGTCTTTAGTTTCAAAATGGGCATAAAAGGTTGCCCTGCCAATATCGGCGTTGTCGATAATCTCTTGTACCGAAATTGCATTATAATTTTTAACCGATAAAAGCTCTATAAAAGCCGAAAATATTGCTTCGCGGGTTTTTCTTTGTCTTCTGTCCATATTTTCACCATACATTTTTTAAAATTTGTTCGGTAAGTTACAAAACTTAAAAAAGATATATTGTATATTTTCCTATTCGCAACTATACTTTAACTGAACAATGTGTTTATTATTTAATACATTGTACAATACTAAAAATTTTATGTCAATAGGTGTTATTATGAAAACCGAAAGAAATATTTTAACTGCATTTATTCTAAATTTGATTTTTTCTTTGTTCGAGCTTATAGGCGGACTTTTTACAGGTAGCGTAGCTATTGTGTCCGATTCGGTGCACGATTTAGGCGATGCTGTAAGTATTGGTCTTTCCTATTTTCTTGAAAGAAAAAGCAAAAAACAGCCCGACAACCGCTATACATACGGTTATTTACGCTTTTCAGTATTAGGCGGAATTATAACCACCTTAATACTTTTATTTGGCTCTTTGGCGGTTATATATGGCGCATTTTTAAGGCTTTTAAACCCCGTTAGCATTAACTACAACGGTATGATTATACTGTCGATTATAGGAGCACTAGTAAACCTTTTAGCTGCATATTTTACCAGCGAAGGTGACTCTATAAACCAAAAGGCAGTAAATCTTCATATGCTTGAAGATATGCTAGGTTGGATTGTAGTGCTTATAGGCTCTATTGTAATGCGCTTTACCGGTATTGCCATAATTGACCCCTTAATGTCAATTGCGGTTGCGGTATTTATTCTTATAAACGCCATTAAAAACCTTAAAGAAACGCTTGATATTTTCTTAGAAAAAATCCCTGAAAACATCGACATTGATGAAATCAGGGAGCATATTTCAGAAATTGAAGGCGTACTTGATGTGCACCACATTCATATAAGAACAATTGACGGGCATAACAATTATGCCACAATGCATATTGTAACAAATAAAGACCCATACGAAATTAAACACAAGGTGCGCGAAGAGTTAAAGGAGCACGGTATAACCCACACCACCCTTGAATTAGAAAGTGAAAACGAGCACTGTCACGAACAGTGTTGCGTTATAGAACACAACCACTCACATTCGCACCACCATCACCATCATCACCACTAAAGATTATTGTAAATTTCTTCTGCTTTAGTGAAAATAAATTCACTTTCTTCTTTACTGCAAGTTTTTAATAATTTTTGCTTTGGATAGCCCCATATATCAAATATATGGGGTCCTATTATTTTATGGTAGTCTGTCGACTCAAAACACCCTTTAAGTATAGACAATACCGCCTTTTTAGGCTTCATAAATATAATTTTCATAGGGTGCTTAATAATTGCAAAAATAAGCTTTGGGTAATGTGCGGTAATATTGGTAAAGGTAATACCTGGGTGAGTAATACTTAAACTAACTTCGGTTTCGTATCTAAAAAGATTATAAAGCGAAAACATTAAATACCTTTTAGCATTGCCGTAAACCAAAGAATCGGCTTTTTTATTTGAAAAATCTATATTATCTTTACTTGCCTTAGAATAGTTATGTGCAATACTTCCTACTGCCACTACCCTACCCTTTACTTTTCTAAGGCTTTCGAGCAATTCTTTTATCATATAATAAGGCGATACAAAATTGATTTGGAAAATGTTATTAAAGCCTAAATCAGTAACAAATCTAGCTATACTGTAAGCCCCTGCATTATGTATAAAAATATCAATGTGGCGGTGTTTTAGTTCTTCGGTTGCAATTTTCACCGAAGAAAAATCAGCCAAATCCGCCGTAATACATTCGGCACGAATACCGTAATTATCAGTTAAATACAATGCAAATTTTTGGCTTTTATGCAAATTGCGGTCAACTAAAATAAGGTTTGCGCCAAGGCTTGCTAAATATTTGCAAAGCTCACTTCCAAGTCCGCCTGTACTACCTGTAACAGCAACGGTTTTACCCTTTAGTGATGTTGTATTAATTTTTAACCATTTTTCTATATTCATATTACTCACCTTTATATGAATAAATATATCACAAAACTTTTAAAAAGTAAAATATATTATATTGCCATTTGACTACTCAAAGGGCAATATAACAAAGGCGCACTTCCTTATGGAGTGCGCCTTTGTAGGTGGATATTTATTGTATAACTAAAAGTCGTTTGCGTATTCTAGTGAAATCTTTTTTATCAAGCGCACAGTTATCATCCATATCGGATAATGGGTTCATATAAGCGCTATTTGTACCTGCCTCGCTATCAAACTTTACAAGGTCACATATATCTAATTTGCCGTCACAGTTAGCATCACCCGTACCGTAAGCTACGCTACTTAATTTTGCATTTGTAGATTGTGTACTTGTAGTGCCACTAAAACCACCGTATGTATAAATCCAATTATTAACCGTATTAACATAATTATCGTTATAAAGTAAATTATTCTTATACGAGTCTGCTGTTTCATATACCGTAAAATCGGATATATAGAATGTATAATCTGCACCTGCAGGTATACGGGGATAAAATCCAACCGAATAATAAGCATAGTCATCTTCCGAGTCGGTTAAAGTAAAGGTATACCTAACCTTATTACCATAAACACCAACACCGCCAAATCTTGTAGTATTAAGATAACTGCTAGAGCGCAGCACCTTAGCGCTTTCTAAATTTGTTGCAGTATTAGAACCATATACGCTAACAATAGGAAGACTTGTTTCATCTGTCATATAATAATTAAACTCTATGGTATATTCTCGGTCTGCTACTAAAGCCCCGTTCACCTTCTGTGCTAATCTATACTCCAAAGGAGTTGATGAAGCTGTGGCACTTCTAGTAATATTAATCTTAACTGCAGTTTTAAAGAGCTCAGGTTGATATTCAACATATTCAAAAGTGGAAAATCTTGCCACCTTAGTTACATCTTCCCCTATATAAGAATCTGACGCCCAACCTGTTAAATCCGCTTTATATTTACTTGAATTAAGTAAATTTGTTTTAGAAGTATCATCCGCTTTATAAACCGTAAAATCAGCAATATTCATATCGAATTGAGTACCTGCCGACTCAACAAAATAAAATCCAAAACGTTGATAAGCGGAAGAAGCCTGTTCTTCAGTTAGAGTAAATTTATATTCCACACGGTTACCGCTTCCTGTGTTAGTCAATGCAGTTGGAGAATTTGTAAACTGAGATATATTTGAAGCGTGATGCGGCATTTTTCCATAAAGGTTTGAAAATGTAGGAGTACCAATAATCATAAAAGATGATACTTTATTATAGCCCGAATCCTTTGTAAAAGAAACAACATAATCACCTGCTTCTAATTTACCCTTAGAACACAAAGCAAGCTTATCATACTTAATGCCTGTCGCAGTATTATTATATCCAATATGAAGCATTGTTTTTAATTCGTTTTGACTATCTTCTGCTTTGGTGTTGAGAGCAGTCATGGTTGCAGGTTCACTTTCTGGCATATCAGACATAAGAAAATAACTAATATTAAGTTCATTGCTGTCGTTGTGGGTAATGGTTATAGTATGGGGTTGTTCGTTGCCAAGTCCTTCCGCAAGCATCATACAAGCAGAAAGATATTGTGTTTTGATGGTTTTTGTAATCTCGTCGCCACCATCAATTGAATACGTAAAACTTGTTCCGCTTGGTTTGCCCTGTACCCAAATACCTAAATTTGAGCTATTAAATTGTAAAGTAATACTATCGCCTGCGGTTTTTGAGATAAGCGGATAATATTCACCTGACTGTGACCAATTAAATCCGCCAAGGTTTGCGGGATTAAGCTCGTTTGGATATATCATATCTGCATCAAGATAAAGCTTACCCATTTCGTTAACTTCGGCAAAAGTTTTGGTGGGATAAAGTTCACTCTCTGTTTTGTTAATATATTCATTTGCAACACTATTTTCATCCACCCATTGCGACTTAAGATAATTGATAACAGTATTTGCATAGTGCTCGTATCCTAAATCTGTTGGGTGAACATAGTCGGTATAATACTTTGCCCAAACCTCGTGAGTATCAGATTCGGGCCATGCATTGCCGTTTTCAACATAAATATCTTGTGCTAATTCACGACCCACATAAATAACAGGAAGACTATAATACTCAGCAAGTTCGGTATGTGTGGTACCAAAAATTGGATTTTCACTCGTAGCATCCGATTTTAACCAAGTCCTATCACCTGTTACCACTAAGACAATATCTGCATAAGGATTAGATGCATAAATTTTCTTTATAATAGTTTCAAGATTAGTATAGTTATTATGTATTGTGTTATCATAAAGAGCATCGTATCCGGGAGCATCGTTAATAGCAAACTCAATGAAGCACAAATCAGGTGCTTTTTCTTTAATCAGGTGCTTTTGAGCACGATATACGCCATAGAAGGAGCCTGTTGCACCTATTGCCGCTTCAACCTCAGTAACCTCAGCGTTAGGGAATGATGTTTTTATCCAATCTCTGGTACGGGCGCGCCAAGAAGTTGCATTTGCATCTGTAGCACCCGAACCATTTGTAACAGAGCCACCAATAAAGCCCACTTTAAATGTTGGAGAATCTCCATCGGTAGCATTGCTTAATTTGTAAAGTGAGTTATTAAGATTAATATCAACAGTTTGTTCTTCATAAGGAGTATAACCAATTTTTACAAATCGCTCAACATTAAGTAGATCCTGCCCGGAATAAGCATTACCGTACCAGTTTTTAAGGTTGGTTTTATAATCATTGGTGTCAAGTAGATTTGTTTTGGTAGTATCATCAGCTTTATAAAGAATAAAGTTCGAAATATAAACTTCAAACTCTGCCCCTGCCGCCTTTGAAATATAAAAGCCAAAATAATGATAATTATATGCAGCTTGTTCTTCTGTTAGAGTAAATTTATAGGTTCGTACCCCTGTGGCAGTAGCGGAATTGGTAAGCATAGTAGAACTAGGGAAAAAACCTGTATTGCTAGAATGATGAACTGAAGAATATGAACTACCTATTGCAGTTCTACTATTCATTCCTGAAACAAAAAATGCAGAATAACTGCTTAAATTTGAAGCATGGAATGAAACAATATATTCTCCGGCAACAAGCTTACTTTTTGATGCTAAAGCAATCGCATCGTATTTTGTACTTGCCGAAGTGTTTTTATAATGTAGGTAAAACTTTGTTTTTAAGGGTCTTACGCTTTCTGCTGAAGCAAAAGTGCTAAAGCACGAAACGGTAAGAATTATACTTAATATAAATGCTAACACCTTTTTCATAATCATTTTCTCCTTTACCTATAAAAATATACCTATTGAAAACATTATACAAATGTATTATAATATAAAAAAATCAAGTTTTATATACACAATCAGGTCTATTTTTTTTGAATTTAGCTCAGGAGATATACTATGAATAAAGAATTTATATCGGTACAAGAATTCGAAAACTATTTACACCCCGTATATAACCAAAATTTTGTATTCGAAGGTCACAGACATCAAATGTGGGAAATTAACATTATTCATCGTGGCGAAATGGAGGTTATCTACGGAGAACACGTTATATCTCTTAAAGAAAATATGATTATGCTGTTTGAGCCAAACGTATTTCACAGTAACCGTATAGTATCTAAAAATGGTGTTGACAAAACAGTATACCAATTTTTAACAGATGATATTGCTGTTATGGATAAACCGCGAGTATATCTTATAGATGATTATCTTCGCAATTTAATTAGTCTTATAAAAGAAGAATGCGAAAACGGAAATTTTCACGAATACTATAATAAAAAAGTAAATATAAAGGCACAAAAATTATTAGAAATCTTTCTAACTAAGCTTCAAGAAGAAAAAATCAAAAAATCTTTCTCAAACGACAAAAACGCTCACATTTATGAGGCTGCAGTTAAGTATATGAACGCTAATATAAAAGAATCGTTAACAATTGAAGATATTGCCAAATCGTGTTGCGTAAGTATTGCCAAGCTTAAACGTGTTTTTTCAGAATATGCAAAAGTCGGTGTAATAACCTTTTTTAATAGGATTAAATTAGAAAAAGCCATGGAATGTTTAGACAATGGCAAAAGTGTTATAGAAACTGCGGATTTTTTAAACTTTTCTTCACAATCCTATTTTTCGGTTTGGTTTAAAAATCTTGCAGGTGTTTCTCCAATAAAATATAAATACAGAACAAAGGATTATTTAACAAACGATGTTTTGATTCAAGATGTTATTATTAAATAAAACTTTAACACAAATTATTCAAAACAAAAAATTTCCTGTTTCCACAAAATTTACCTTTAATAATAAGTATTTTACTCCACAAGATAATATTGCAAACGCAAAAAGTATTATTGAAATAGGAGTGAAAATACAATGGCTAAGAATGTAGTACCTGAGGCTAAAGAAGCTCTCAACCGTTTTAAGATGGAAGCTGCTAACGAAGTTGGCGTTAACTTAAAGCAGGGTTACAACGGTGACTTAACATCTAAGCAAGCTGGTTCTATCGGCGGACAGATGGTTAAGAAAATGATCGAATCTTACGAAAACAGCATGAAATAATTTTGTTTTTAAAGTTTTGTGTAAAACACAGGGCTGCCGCAAGTGGTAAAACCGCAAGCGACAGCCCATTTTATTTGTTTTATTTAAAGAATAGCGGAAGTTTTTCAAGGAAAATAAAATCAGTACGATTTGCAGCGTCACCTTCGGCTAAAACTGCGCAAGTGGCAGCTTCAATAGCGCCTGCTTTTTTAACAAGCTCTCTTACTGCACTTAGGGATTCGCCTGTGCTTATAACATCATCTACAATAAGCACCTTTTTACCCTTAATCATATCTGCTTCAGTTTCGCCCAAATATAGCTTTTGCTCTTTATCGGTAGTAATGCTTTTAACTGAAACCGATAAGGAATTACGCATATAAACCTTTACGCCTTTACGAATAACTATATAAGGCTTTCCGCTTTGACGAGCCATTTCATAAGCTAACGGAATACTTTTAGCTTCAGGGGTGATAATGTAGTCAAATTCAGGAGCTTTTTTTAGTAATTCTTCGCTCGCCTTAACCGTAATTTCAACATCACCAAAAAGAATAAAAGCAGCAATATCAAGTGAATCGCTTACAGGAAATTTTTCAAGCTTTCGCTCAACCCCTGCAATTTTCATATTATAATATTCAGCCATAATTACACTTCCTTATATTATCTTATACCGTATTTTTCAATTATATAGTCCATATCCTTATCGCCTCTACCCGAAAGGTTAATAAGAATAGAACCGTGGCTCATTTCCTTAGCAAGCTTTATTCCGTGAGCTACAGCGTGTGCGCTTTCAATAGCAGGAATAATACCTTCTAACCTAGCAAGCTTATAAAAAGCATCTACCGAATCTTCATCATCAACAACATCATATTTAACTCTGCCTAAGTCACGCAAGAAAGCGTGTTCAGGACCTGAAGACGGATAATCAAGACCGCTTGCTACCGAATAAACCGGAGCGGGCTCGCCGTTAGCATCCTTAAGCATAATACTGTTAAAGCCGTGCATTATGCCTTCTTCACCGTATTGAAGGCTTGCCGCATGGTCGCCAAGCTTTGGTCCTTTACCTAAAGGCTCAACACCATAGATATCAACAGGGTCGTTTAAAAATCCCGAGAAAAAGCCTGCCGCATTAGAACCACCGCCAACACAAGCGGTAATAACATCAGGCAAATGACCTGTCATATCCAAAAATTGTTCGCGTGCCTCAATACCAACAACCTGTTGGAAATCGCGCACCATCATTGGAAACGGGTGTGGACCTAATACTGAACCTATACAGTAAATGCAGTCCTTATACTCTTTACTATATGCATCAAAAGCGGCATCTACGGCCTCTTTTAAGGTTTTTAGACCGTGGGTAACTTCTATAACATTTGCGCCCAAAATCTTCATTCGAGCAACATTAGGAGCCTGTTTTTTAATATCAACAGAGCCCATATAAATATCACACTCTAAGCCGAAATAAGCCGCCGCAGTAGCAAGGGCTACACCGTGTTGACCTGCGCCAGTTTCAGCAATGATTTTCTTCTTGCCCATATATCTTGCAAGCAAGGCTTCACCCATACAGTGATTAAGCTTATGCGCACCGCTATGGTTTAAATCTTCACGCTTAGCATAAAGCTGAACATTACCAAGAGAATTACTTAATCTTTCTAAATGAGTAATGGGAGTAGGTCTACCTTGAAACTCCTTACGAACACGGCGAAGCTCATCAATAAACTTACGTGATTGACAAATAGAAAAATAAGCCTGTGTAATTTCTTCCATAGCAGCCTTTAGTTTAGGCTCTATATAACATCCGCCGTAACGACCAAAATATCCCTTATCGTCGGGATAGTGTTTAAAATAAGTATCAAAATCTACATTGTTAAAAATCATAATAATTTTCCTTTCAATAATTTATAAAAAAATTTAAAAATTCTTGAAATTCACCATCGTTTTACTAATATAAACATTTTATTGCACCTCAATATAAAAAGTCTTGCCCCATTCGGGACAAGACTTCAATAAATCCTGCGGTACCACCCGAGTTGCTGAAAACAGCCTCTCTGCCTTACACATAGTATGTAAGCCGATTTGGTAACGGGGTCGGTTCCCCGTCGACTACTACTAACGAAAAATCGCTTTCGGTCGCCCTCATAAGTCCATTCACTAAACTGCGCCTTACAGCATTTCCACCATCAGCTGCTCTCTAAAAATTTACAGTAAAGCTACTACTCTTAATCAAAGGTTTAGAATATAACCTTATATATTAGTCATTTTTGAAGAAACTCATAACATCGTCATAAGTTTCATCCTTATCAACTACAGAATTGAAGATAGATTCGATAGGATCTTTTTCGGCTTTCTTATCATCGCCAAGACCGGTAGCTACAACAGTTACACGGATTGTATCTTCAATAGATTCATCAAGCTGAGCACCCCAAATGATAGTAGCATCGGGATGAGCCATATCAGAAATGATAGAAGAAGCAAGTTCAACTTCTTCAAGGCCGATATCTACAGAACCTGTAATGCTTATGATTACGCCGCGAGCGTTATCCATAGAGGTTTCAATAAGAGGACTGTTGATAGCCATACGAGCAGCTACTTCAGCCTTATCGCGACCTGTAGCAACACCTACGCCCATATGAGCATAGCCTGCATCAGACATAATGGACTTAACGTCAGCAAAGTCGAGGTTAACGAGAGCTGTAACATTGATAAGTTCTGAAATGCTTTGTACACCTTGACGA
>JAZSCF010000084.1:0-8993 GCA_045602785.1 Acutalibacteraceae bacterium | reverse complement strand
TTTGTGGTTATTTACATTTTACACTTTGGGTTGTATATTGTCTATTTTTTATTTAGTGTTGCACTTCATATTATAATCTGTCCAGCTCCCTTTACACAAGGGAGCTTTTTTTATATCATTCCGAACGAACGTGGGGAATCTTTAGGTAAGACCCCTCGACTTCGCTCGGGGTGACAATACCAATGTCATTTCGAGCGGACGCAAGAAATCTATATATACACAAAAACCATCTCCCAACGGAGATGGTTTTTCTATAAAATTATCTTTCAATTTTTGCTTCGCCTGTTTCAACAGTTTTTGTGGTAATGGTAATTTTTTTGATTGTTGAATCGGACGGGGTTTCAAACATTAAGGGTTGTAGCACACCTTCAATAATAGAACGAAGTCCGCGTGCGCCTGTTTTACGCTCAACCGTTAATTCAGCAATTTTTTCTAGCGCCTTTTTATCAAACTTTAACTCTACACCGTCAAGCGCGAAAAGGGTTTCGTACTGCTTTATAATAGAATTTTTAGGTTCCACCATAATACGCACCAAGGTTTCCTTATCCATACCTTCAAGCGCGGTGATAACAGGCATACGGCCCACAAGCTCGGGTATAATGCCGAACTTCACCAAATCCTGATGGGTAGCCATTGTGCTAAGCGCTTCACTTTCGCGGCTTTTAGGCGACTTAACATCAGCGCCAAAGCCCAAGCTACTGCCGCCTATACGGCGCTCGATAACCTTTTCTATTCCGTCAAACGCGCCTGCGCAAATGAATAAAATATTAGTGGTATCAATTTGTATAAACTCTTGTTGGGGATGCTTTCTGCCACCCTGCGGCGGAACGTTAGAAACAGTGCCTTCCAAAATCTTTAAAAGCGCTTGTTGTACACCTTCGCCGCTTACATCACGGGTAATAGATGCATTCTCACTCTTGCGGGCGATTTTATCAATTTCGTCTACATATATAATACCGCGTTCAGCCTTAGCTATATCATAATCTGCCGCTTGGATAAGGCGAAGAAGAATATTTTCAACATCTTCACCAACATAGCCTGCTTCGGTAAGGGTTGTAGCATCGGTAATAGCGATCGGCACATCTAAGATTTTTGCCAAGGTTTGCGCAAGCAAGGTTTTACCAACACCTGTAGGACCAAGCATAAGCACATTACTTTTGCCAAGCTCTACATCGGTTTTTTCGTTTTTGAAAATACGCTTATAATGGTTGTAAACCGCTACCGCCAAGGTTTTTTTAGCGTTATCCTGACCGATTACATACTGGTCAAGCTTTTCCTTAATCTCCTGCGGCTTTGGTAATACAAATTCCTTTTTTGATTCCTTTTTATTGCGGCTTTTTGGTGGCATTTCATCTTCAAAAAGAAGACTGTTGCAAAACTGAATACAGTTATCGCAAATATAAACACCTGGACCCTCTACAAGACGGGTTACCTCGTCCTGCGATTTGCCGCAAAAGGAACAGCAAATTTCCGTTTCGTTTTTATTAGGCATTATTTTACCTCTTTGTAATTACTTTATCAATAAGACCATATTGGGCAGCTTCATCTGCTGTCATAAAGTTATCGCGTTCGGTGTCGCGGGCAATTTCTTCATAAGTTTTGCCTGTGTTTGCTGCCAAAATGCGATTTAATCTTTCACGGGTGTTTTCAATATGCTTTGCAGCAATTAAAATTTCGGTTGCCTGACCCTTTGCACCGCCCAAGGGCTGATGTATCATAATTTCGCTATTAGGTAATGCGTAACGCTTACCCTTTGCGCCTGCAGACAATAGGAATGCACCCATACTTGCAGCCATACCCATACAAATAGTGCTAACGTCGCACTTGATGTACTGCATAGTATCGTAAATAGCCATACCTGCGCTTACAGAACCGCCCGGGCTATTAATGTAAAAGCTGATATCTTTATCAGGGTCCTGACCTTCAAGATAAAGCATTTGCGCAATAACAATGCTTGCGGTAGTATCGTTTACTTCTTCGCAAAGCATAATTATACGGTCGTTAAGTAAACGGGAGAAAATATCATAAGAACGCTCTCCACGGCTTGTTTGTTCTAATACATAAGGTACTAAGCTCATAAATGTTACTCCTTTGATAATTTGTAGGGGCGGATGCCCACATCCGCCCGCAAGGCTTAATGAGATTTAACGGGTCGATGTGGGCATCGACCCCTACTTTTCCGAAAATAAGTAAAGCAATGGGTGTCGGCACCGTTAGTGCCGGCACCCATATACCGTATTATTAACTAATTTTAAAAATTATAATCAATTATTCTTCTGTCTTTTCTTCTGCTTTTTTAGTAGTTTTCTTTGCAGTTGTTTTCTTAGCAGCAGTCTTCTTAGCAGTGGCTTTCTTTTCAGTTTTAGCTTCTACTTCGGTAATAACGGCATTTTCCTTAACAAAGTCAATAGCCTTACCAACTGCAACATCCTTAGCAAGCTCTTCAGCAGGGATTGCATTCTTAACTGCATCAACTTCCATATTGTACTGCTTTGCCATTTCTTCAAAGCGAGCATTTAAATCTTCTTCAGAAGCTTCAATCTTTTCTAATTCTACAATCTTTTCAAGTGCTAAGCGGAATTTAACCTGACTTTCAGCTTGAGGACGGAAGGTAGCCTTGAAATCTTCCAAGGAAGTATTTGAATACTTAAGGTAAGTATCAAGATCTAAGCCCTGCATCTGTAAACGATAGCCAAATTCTTCAACGCTTTGATTTAAGCGGCTTTCAAACATAGCTTCAGGAATTTCACCCTTAATGCTGTCAACGATTTGTTGAACTAAATCGTTTTCTGCATCTTCTTCAGCAAACTTTGTTTTCTGCTCTAGTGCCTTAGCCTTTAAGTCAGCCTTTAATTCATCAAGAGTATCAAACTCACTTACATCCTTAGCGAATTCATCATCAATTTCAGGTAATTCGCGAAGCTTGATTTCGTGAAGCTTAATCTTGAATACAGCTTCTTTACCTGCTAAATCTTCTGCGCCGTATTCTTCAGGGAAGGTTACGGTAATTTCAAACTCGTCGCCGATATTCTTACCTACGATTTGCTCTTCAAAGCCGGGGATAAATGCGCCTGAGCCAAGCTCTAAGGTGTGGCCTTCAGCCTTACCGCCGTCAAAAGCAACGCCGTCTTTAAAGCCTTCAAAGTCGATAACAACGGTATCGCCCATAGCTGCTGCGCGGTCTTCTACAGATACCATACGTGCGTTACGGTCTGCCATAGCTTTAACCTGAGCATCGATTTCGCTATCTTCAACCTTAGCGATAACCTTTTCAGCCTTTAAGCCCTTATATTCGCCGATTTCAATTTCGGGATAAGTGGTAACGGCAATCTTAAAGTCAACGCCTTCCTCTTTAGAGATAGAAACCATATCAAAATCCATCTTATCGTTAATAACCTTAAGACCGGATTCTTTAATAGCTTCATCTACAGCATCGGGATAAAGAATATTAAGAGCATCTTCAAAGAAAGCTTCTTCGCCATACATCTTAACTACCATAGCATAAGGTGCTTTACCCTTTCTGAAGCCTGGGAGCTGAATCTTATCTTTTTGTTGGTCGTAAGCCTTTCTGATAGCTTCCGAGAATTTTTCAGCATCAATAGTAATTTCAAGCTCGTATCTATTAGTAGCAAGCTTTTTTGTTTCTTTCAAACTCATTGTTATACCTCCGCATAAAATGCTATTTTTTCACTTCAAAATATTATATCATAACTTTTCAAAATTTTCCACTATAATTTTAAAAAACTTTAAATTTGTTAATTTACGCTATAAAAAGGGGTGTAAAATCTATACAATCGCAAGATATTAACCTAAAACTTATGCCGTCGTACTCCTTTACAGCGTTATTAAAGCCACTACCGTGAATGTGTCCATGAAAAACCTGTTTAATGTTATGTTTTTTTAAAACATTCAAAATCTCACAACAAACTTCGGTACCGTATACAGGCGGATAATGAAGAAATACTAATATTGGAAGACCTGTTTTTTCGGCTTCCGATAGAGATTTTTCAAGTCTGCCAACTTCTCTTAAAATAATTTTATCGTCCGCTGCTGCATCATATAACCAGCCGCGTGTACCCGCAATCGCAAAATTTTCGGCAATAACGGTATTGTTAAAAAGAATCTCCACATTAGAAAAATTATTTTCTTCTAAAAACGCATTAAGCTTTTTTGCAGTTGACCACCATAAATCATGATTGCCCTTTAAAAGAATTTTTTTACCGTTAAGACGCGACAAAAACTCAAAATCTGCCTTGGTATCTTCAAGCTTTAGCGCCCACGATAAATCCCCGGGGAGAATAACAGTATCAGTCATCTTTACAAGGCGGTTCCAATTCGCAAAAAGCTTTTGGGTATAATTATCCCAACCGCGAAAAACATCCATTGGCTTATCTGTACCAAACGACAAATGCAAATCTGAAATGGCAAAAATACTCATTTTCTCCCTCCTTACATATTATAATTCTTTTTACACAAACTAATCTTGACCGCAATCGGTCAGAAAGGATATTTTATTATGGAAAACAACTGTAACTGCGAAACAAATTATTGTATTAACTGCAATGTAAAAAATTGTGTTTACCACGCTGAAAATGACACCTGCTCTGCCGGTAAAATTCAGGTAGGTAACAGTAGCGCCACAAGTGTTCGCGACACCTGTTGCGACACCTTTAAGTGCAGATAAGCCTTTTGAAAAAGCCACTTATAAAAGTGGCTTTTTTAATATCAATTATGTCATTTCGAACGAACGTGAGAAATCTTTAGGTAAGACCCTTCGACTACGCTCAGGGTGACAAGTTATTTAAATTCCAAGTGCTTTGTAAACAGCTTCTAACATATCTTCTTTTTCGCAAATTTCCTTAAAGCGCACAGTAGCATTCTCGAGCGCATTTATAGGGGCGGGAATTTCGGTAGAAGTAACATCTGATAAAAGACGAACGGTTTCGAATTCGCTATCTGCCTTTTTATCGCTTACTGCAGATAAAACGCTGTTTGCAAATTTATAGGGCGACGCGGTAGATGCGATAACGGTAGGTCTGTCGTCCCCAGTAGCGTTTAGATATTGCTCGTAAACATTTAAAGCAACAGCAGTATGAGTATCAGCAAGATATCCATATTCGCTAAAGTACTTATTAATAGTCTTTAGTGTGGCTTCGTCATCACAACAACCACCGAAGAATAGCTCATTCATTTTAGCCTTAATCTCTTCACTTACGGTGAATGTGCCGTTCTTTGATAAATCAGCTTGCATTTTAGCCACCGCTTTATCATCATTGCCCGATAATTCAAACAACATTCTTTCAAGATTGGAAGAAATTAAAATATCCATTGAAGGACTGATAGTAGTAAAGAAGCTACGGTTACGGTCGTATTTACCGGTAGTTATAAAATCGGTAAGAACATTATTAGCGTTTGAAGCGCAAATAAGCTTGTTTATGGGTGCGCCCATTTTTTTAGCATAGTAAGCCGCTAAAATGTTACCAAAGTTACCTGTAGGAACAACTACGTTAAAGCCATCCTTTAAATAGTCGTCTCCCCTGTTTAACATATCGCAGTAAGCCGAGATATAGTAAACAATCTGCGGTGCTAAGCGACCCCAGTTAATAGAGTTTGCAGAAGAGAACTGCATATTATTGTCGGCTAATTTTTCTTTAACCTTATTGTCTGTAAAAATTTTCTTAACGCCTGTTTGAGCATCATCAAAATTACCCTTAATAGCGCATACATGAACATTATTACCCTTTTGCGAATCCATTTGAAGCTTTTGCATTGGGCTTACGCCATCGCTTGGATAAAATACCATAATTTCGGTATTTTCTACATCGCAAAAGCCTTCAAGCGCTGCTTTACCTGTATCGCCCGAAGTAGCAACCAAAATAACAATTTTCTTGCCGCCCGAAACCTTTTTAGCGGATGTTGTAAGCAAATACGGTAAAACCTGCAAGGCTAAATCCTTAAAAGCGCAGGTGGGACCGTGCCATAATTCCAAAATATTTGCATTTTTGCCTATTAATGCAATAGGTGCAGGCTGTTCGTTATCGAAACTGCCTGTATAAGCACCCTTAACACAATATTCCACTTCTTCTGCAGTAAAATCGTTAAGGAAAGTACTTAATATATAATTAGCTCTGCCTATGTAATCAAGCTCGCAAAGCTTTTTAAAATCACTTGCGTCAAGTGTTTTAAAAGTATCGGGCACAAAAAGACCGCCTTCCTGCGAAATACCCTGCGAAATTGCCATAGCGGCAGTAACCTTTACAGATTTATCTCTAGTACTGATATAATTCATAAAATCTTCCTTTCAAAGTTCCTATTTATTTTATTACTTTAAAAGACATTTGTCAAACCTTTTACCAAGCATTTTCAATATATTTTAGCTTATAGCCTAAGGTTTTGTCGTTTCGTTCATAAACCGTTACTATAGCAACATCAAATCTTGGTTGCTTTTGGCATTCGGTTTTAATAATATAATCGTTAGCGGTAAGCGCAATTCGCCTTTGCTTAAAGGCATTCACCGCAGCTTCACCCGACACAAGCGCATTTTCTCTACGGGTTTTAACCTCTACAAAAAGAATATAGTCGTAGTTTTCGGCAATAATATCAACTTCACCGTAACGGCACTGAAAGTTACGTTTTACTATAGCGTAGCCGTTTTTTCTAAGGAAAGCAGCAACCTTGTCTTCCCCTACTTTGCCAACCTTTCCTATATTCATTTTTTATCTCCCAAAATGTTTTTAAGAAAAGATAAGCGATGTATTTCACACGGGCCATATTGCTTTAATAAATCAATATGCAGCTTTGTGCCGTAGCCCTTATGCTTTGCAAACTCATAAAGGGGGTATTTTTCATCATAATCTAAAAGCAGGCGGTCACGCGTTACTTTAGCAAGTATTGAAGCCGCCGCTATAGACATAGACTTTGCATCGCCCTTTACAACCGTAGCACACTGCACCTTAATATCAGTTGGAATACGATTGCCGTCAATAAGCGCGAAATCAACTTCCTTTAATCCGGTTATTGCCCTATTCATTGCAAAATATGTAGCATTTAGAATATTATGTTCTTCAATTTCTTCTAAACTGCCAAAAGCAATATGATAGTCGATTGCCTTTTCGATTATTATGTCGTATAACGCTTCGCGTTTCTTTTCACTAAGCTTTTTAGAGTCGTTAAGACCCTCTATCTCTAAATTTTCAGGCAGTATTACCGCTGCCGCGCACACAGGACCAGCAAGCGGACCGCGTCCTGCTTCATCAACACCGCAAATAAGCTTAAAACCGCAGTTTTTTGCGGCTGATTCGTAACTGTAATCAGGCATTATTTTCCACCCTTTCGAGCGATATATTACCAAGCTTTTGATTACGGTATTCTTCCATAATCATATTAGCCGCTCTCTCGGTATCGGTTTCACCACCGCGAATTACCATACCGCGTTTTTTACCGATTTGGCAAAGAAGCTCGTAAGAATCCATAGAAAAATCAAGCTCGCCAAAGCGGTCTATTAAAAGGCTTCTGTAATTTTCGCTTAAATTATCAAGCAGCTTTACTGCCAAAAATTCTGTATCTAATATATTGTCCTTAATGGCGCCTGTAAATGCCAAGTGCTCACCTACAGTTTGGTCTTCAAACTTAGGCCATAAAACACCCGGGGTGTCTAGTAATTCAAGCTGTTTATCAATAGTAAACCATTGGTTACCCCTAGTAACACCTGGGCGGTTTTCTGCTTTTGCACGGGTTTTACCCGCAATTTTATTTATAAAAGAAGATTTTCCAACATTAGGAATACCTACAACCATAATTCTAAGCGGTTTACCTACCATACCTTTTTCGCGGTAGGCTTCAAGCTTATAGGAAAGCGCTTCCTTGACAGCAGTTTTAAACTGATTTATACCCTTGCCGCTTTTGCAGTCAAGCGCAATTGCCAATATCCCATTTTTGTGGTAATGCTCTATCCACTGTTTTGTGATATTACTATCCGCCATATCGCATTTGTTAAGCAAAATAATATGCGGCTTGTTTTCTATAAGCTCGTTTAAATCGGGGTTGCGACTACTTACGGGTATACGCGCATCCACAACCTCTGCCACAGCATCAATAAGCGGCAAAATCTCTTTGATTTTTCGCTTAGTTTTTGCCATATGTCCAGGAAACCAGTTAATTGTACTGCTATTAGGATTTTGCTCTTTTTTGTCGTTTCGTTTCTTCTTGTTTTTATTCATACGGCAACCTTACTTTTTAAGACTTCCTGCTTGCTTTAACGGAAAAACCCTATATACCGCGTGACCTAAAACATAACGGCTGTCTACCATACCGTTATTACCTATATTAGGACTACGGCTGTCAAGCGAGTTCCCGCGGTTATCACCCAAAACGAATATATGTCCCTTTGGAACGGTTACGGGAAATTTCACTTCGCCCGGCGCTGTATAGCTATAGGTTAAATAATCTTCCACAAGCTCTTTGCCGTCAACATAAACCTTGCCGTTTTTAATATCCACTTCTTGATTTTCGGTAGCGATAACGCGTTTTATAATAGGTCCGTCCGACTCGCTCATAGTTTCTGCCGAATTTTCTACGTTACGGGATATTACAACTATATCGCCTGATTTTGGGGTATAACCCAAATCGGTAATAACCACCATTTCGTTTGTGTGAAGCGTTTCAAGCATAGAATCGCCCGAAATTCTTACAACCTTAAAGCAATACATAAAAAGAATTATAACGAAAATAAGCGATACCGCTATAATTTCACACCAATCAAAAAAATCACTAATCTTCTTTTTAGAAGCCGTTTTGGCGGCTTGCGCAGATGTTGGTTTTAACAACTCTTCTGCTTTTGGGGTATAGGTATTATCATTATTCATAATTTTTCCCACTTTTAATAAAAATTAAGGGGACAAGGCTTTCAACCTGTCCCCCTTTTAGATTAAATCTTTTCTTTAACCTTTGGCACGGCGTAAAAGGCGTAAGCGAATGGTGCAGTAACGATAGAG
>JAZSCF010000083.1:0-6734 GCA_045602785.1 Acutalibacteraceae bacterium | reverse complement strand
GACGGAAAAGTGGAGCACCACATGAAACAAAGAATACATGTGCCGACCGTCTGGGCGCTCTTTTTCTATTCTATTATAGATTAAGTGCGCCCTTTTGTATTTTATGAGCAAAGGAGACTATCTTATGAAAAAAATCGGTATTATTATGGGCAGCGATAGTGATATGCCCACCGTACAAAAGGCTATCGATACTTTAAAGTCTTTTGGTGTCCCGTACGAAGTACACATTTTTTCTGCACACAGAACTCCTGTAGAAGCGCGTGAGTTCAGTATTAACGCACGCCAAAACGGTTTTGGTGCTATTATTGCCGCCGCAGGTATGGCTGCGCACTTAGCAGGCGCTATTGCCGCTAACACCACTTTACCTGTTGTAGGTATACCAATAAAATCAGGACATTTAAACGGTATTGACGCATTACTTTCAACTGTACAGATGCCTTCGGGAATTCCTGTTGCAACTGTAGCTATTGATGGTGCAGTTAATGCCGCTTTATTATGTATACAGATGCTTGCCATCGAAGACAATGATTTAGCAAACCGCCTTGATGCTAAGCGCAAAGCTGATGCAGATAAGGTATTAGAAAAAAATAAAGCTGTAGAAATACAGTAATATATAAAGGAGATTTTAAAATGGAAAAAAAATTAGTTTACACAGGTAAAACAAAGGACGTTTACGAGCTTGAGAATGGCAACTGCCTTTTAAAATTCAAAGATGACTGCACAGGTAAAGACGGTGTTTTTGATCCCGGCGAAAACCAAGTTGGTATTACTATTGACGGTGTTGGTGACGTTAACCTTCGTATGTCAATTTACTTCTTTGAAAAGGTAAATGCCGCAGGTATTAAAACACACTTTATTAATGCCAATCTTGAAGATACTACTATGGAAGTTCTTCCTGCAAAGGTTTTTGGTCACGGTCTTGAAGTTATTTGCCGTTATAAAGCAGTTGGTAGCTTTATTCGCCGTTACGGTGACTACATTGAAGAAGGTGCCGACCTTCCCGCTTATGTAGAAATGACCTTTAAAAATGATGAAAAGGGCGACCCGCTTGTAATCAAGGATGCATTAGTATCACTTGGTGTTATGACAGATAAGCAATATGAAGATATTAAAGTTATGACACAACAAATTACAAAAATCGTTGCTGATGACCTTAAAGAAAAAGGTCTCGACTTATATGATATTAAATTCGAATTCGGTTACGACAAAGATGGTAGCGTAATGCTTATTGATGAAATTGCTTCGGGTAATATGCGCGTTTACAAAGACGGCCAGTATATCGACCCAATGACCTTGTCCGAACTTTTCTTTGCATAATTTTAATTAAGGAGTATTTATGGGCGGTTTTTTTGGAGTAGTCAGCAAGACTGATGCTATCGGTGATGTTTTCTTCGGAACTGACTACCATTCACACTTAGGTACAAAACGTGGCGGTATTGCCGCTTACGACCGTGAAATCGGTCTTCAAAGGGATATTCATAATATTACGAACTCCCCTTTTAGAACAAAGTTTGAAAACATTTTTGACGAAATGAGCGGCACTGCCGCAATTGGTTGTATTAGTGATTTTGAACCACAACCTCTATTAATCCGTTCAAAGCTTGGCTCTTATGCAATTTCTTTTATCGGTATTATAAATAATTCAGAACAGCTTATTCAAGAATGTGTTTCCAAAAACGGAATCCACTTTGACGCTATGACAGGCGGTAATGTCAATTCTGTTGAACTTGTAGCGGCACTTATAAACCAGAAAAACAGCTTTGCTGAAGGTATTAAATTCGCGCAAGAAGTTATTGACGGTACTGTATCAATTCTAATATTGACAGATTATGGCACAATAATTGCCGCACGTGACAAAGTTGGTAGACTTCCTATATTGGTAGGTAAAAATGAAATTGGATATGCCGTAGCTTCTGAATCTTTTTCTTATCAAAAGCTTGGATATAACAATTTTAAAGAATTAGGACCTGCTGAAATTATTGAACTCACAGCAGATTCTATTAATGTTTTATCTGCGCCGAAAAAGGAAAAGAAAATCTGCGCTTTTCTTTGGAGCTATTACGGATACTCAACATCTTGCTACGAGGGAGTAAATGTTGAAGTTATGCGTTGTAAAAACGGCGAAATCATGGCTCAAAATGACAAAAAACAAAATATTGCTCAGGATATTGACTATGTTGGCGGAGTTCCTGATTCAGGTACACCGCATGCAATTGGTTATGCAAACAAAAGCGGCAAACCATTTGCTCGTCCGTTTATAAAATATACGCCCACTTGGTCAAGAAGCTTCATCCCAAAAAACAGTGCGGACAGAAGCCGTATCGCAAAAATGAAGCAGGTTCCTATACACGACCTTATCATTGATAAAAAACTTTTATTTGTTGATGATTCAATTGTACGCGGTACACAGCTTAAAGAGACTGTTGATTTTCTTTATCAAAACGGTGCTAAAGAAGTTCATATGCGCTCGGCATGTCCTCCGATTTTATATAGCTGTAAATACTTAAGCTTTTCGCGTAATCAAAGCGATATGGATTTAATAGCGCGTCGTGTTATTTTAGAACTCGAAGGCGAAGAAGGATTCAGACATCTTGATGAGTACAGCGATTATTCTACTGAGCGCGGTAAAAACTTACGCGAAACAATAGCAAAAAAGTTCAATTTTGCTTCACTTGAATTTCAAACACTTGAAGGAATTGTTGAAGCAATTGGACTAGATAAAAACGATTTATGCACATACTGTTGGGACGGAAAGGAATAATAAAATGAATAATTCACAATCAAAATCCTACGCCGATGCAGGCGTTGATATTACTGCAGGCTACAAAGCAGTTGAGCTAATGAAAAAGCATATTAAAAGAACCCGAAACGATGGTTGTCTTGATGACGTTGGCGGTTTTGGTGGCTGCTTTGGACTACCGCTTGGCTATAAAGAGCCCGTACTTGTTAGTGGTACTGACGGTTGCGGCACAAAGGTTAAGCTTGCAATTTTAATGGACAAGCACGATACAATCGGTATTGATGCGGTTGCTATGTGTGTTAACGATATTATTTGTTGCGGCGCAAAGCCTTTATTCTTCCTTGACTACATTGCTTGCGGTAAAAATATCCCTGAAAAGATTGCTGAAATTGTAAGCGGTGTGGCAGAAGGTTGCGTTCAATCCGGCGCCGCTTTAATTGGTGGTGAAACTGCGGAGCACCCAGGTATGATGCCTGAAGATGATTATGACCTTGCAGGTTTTTCTGTAGGTATTGTTGAAAAATCTAAAATCTTAGATAATACCAAAATGCAAGAAGGCGATGTAATTATCGCTCTTGCTTCAAGCGGTGTTCACTCTAACGGTTTTTCACTTGTTCGTAAGGTTTTTGATATTGAAAATTGTGACCTTAATAAAACCTATCAAGAGCTTGGTGGTAAATCCATAGGAGAAGTTCTTCTCACCCCTACAAAAATCTATGTTAAATCTGTATCAGCTTTGTTAGAGCAGGTTGATGTAAGTGCTATATCCCACATTACAGGCGGCGGTTTTTATGAAAACATCCCGAGAAGCTTGCCTGACGGTTTTGGCGCTGAAATTATTAAATCAAGCATAAAGGTACTACCTATATTTGATTTACTTGCAAAAACAGGTAATATCCCTGAAAGAGATATGTATAACACCTACAATATGGGTGTTGGTATGAGTATTGTTGTACCAAAGAAAGATGCTGACAAAGCTTTAGAAATTTTAAAAGCTAATGGCGAAGACGCTTATGTAATAGGCAAAATAGTGAAATCCGATACAAAAATTACAATAATATAAGGTGTATTATGAAAACTAACATAGCAGTTTTAGTTTCAGGCGGAGGTACAAATTTACAAGCGCTTATTGACGCTCAAAAAAACGGGATTATTAAATCCGGCGAAATTAAGCTTGTAATTTCCAATAATCCTGATGCTTTTGCATTAACTCGCGCCAAAAACGCAAATATTGATACTTTAGTTTGCAACAAAAAAGAATTAGGCGATAAATTTGAAACTTCACTTATTAAAGCGCTAGAAGATAACAACATAGATATTATAGTTTTAGCAGGCTTTATGTGTATTTTAAGTGAAAAATTCACAAGTCGCTTTGCTAACAGAATAATTAATGTTCACCCCTCCCTTATTCCATCCTTTTGCGGTAAGGGTTTTTACGGGCTACATGTACACGAAGCAGCTTTAGCGTACGGAGTTAAGGTTACAGGTGCTACCGTTCATTTTGTTAACGAAATTCCCGACGGTGGAAAAATCATAATGCAAAAAGCAGTATACGTAAATGATGATGACACCCCCGAAACCTTACAAAAACGAGTAATGCAAGAAGCTGAATGGAAAATTTTACCCGAAGCTTTGGAAAAAGTTTGTAAAGAACTAAACTAATTTTTAAGGAGAATAAATATGGAAATTAAGACTATTGCTAACGAATTAAATTCTTTAGCCTATCACGGCAGAGGCATCATTATTGGCAAAAGTGCAGACGGCAAAAAGGCTGTAACTGCTTACTTTATTATGGGCAGAAGTGAAAATAGCCGTAACCGTGTATTTATTGAAGACGGTCAAGGTATTAGAACACAAGCTTTTGATGAATCAAAAATGGTTGACCCACACCTTATTATTTATGCTCCTGTAAGAGTTTTGGGTAATAAAACTATTGTTACAAACGGTGACCAAACCGATACTCTTTATGAGCTTATGGATAAGCAAATGACCTTTGAGCAAGCGCTTCGTACACGCGAATTCGAGGATGACTGCCCCAACTTCACCCCCCGTATTTCAGGCATTATCCGTCTTGAAAATGGCGATATGAACTACGCAATGTCTATACTCAAATCTGCCGAAGGCGACGGTTCTTCTTGCCAAAGATATACATTTGCTTATAGTAATCCATTAGCAGGTAAAGCTAAATTTATTCACACCTATAAATGTGACGGTAATCCCTTACCAAGTTTTGAGGGTGAGCCTAAAACACTCGAGCTTCCTGACTGTGATATTGATACCCTTACTGATTTAATATGGGAAAATTTAAATGAAGACAATAAGGTTTCTCTTTTTGTAAGATATATTGATTTACAAACATGCTGTTATGATACAAGAATAGTTAATAAGAATAAATAAGGAGCAACATAATGAAAGAATTCGAACTTAAATACGGTTGTAACCCAAATCAAAAGCCATCTAAAATCTATATGGCAGATGGCAGCGAATTACCAATAGAAATTCTTTGCGGCAAACCCGGCTACATCAATTTTCTTGATGCATTTAACTCTTGGCAATTAGTAAAAGAATTAAAGGAAGCTTTAGGCTTACCTGCAGTTACTTCTTTTAAACACGTAAGTCCCACAAGCGCTGCTGTTGGTACAATTCTTCCCGATAAGCTTAAAAAGGCTTGCTTTGTTGATGATATTGAAGGACTTGATAATTCATTACTTGCTTGCGCTTATGCACGGGCACGCGGTACCGACCGTATGTGTTCTTTTGGTGACTGGGTTGCACTTTCTGATAAATGCGATGTTACTACTGCACTTTTAATCAAGCGCGAAGTATCTGACGGTGTTATTGCACCTGACTATGACCCCGAAGCATTAGAGATTTTAAAAGCAAAAAGAAACGGTAACTATAACGTAGTTAAGATTGACCCCAACTATGTTCCTGCGCCAGAAGAAACCAAGCAGGTTTTCGGTATTACATTCCAACAAGGCAGAAATAACTTCAAAATTGATGAAGAATTACTTTCTAACCTTGTAACTGAAAATAAAAACTTACCTGACAGCGCAAAACGCGATTTAATTATATCGCTTATTACCTTAAAATATACACAGTCAAACTCGGTTTGCTTTGCAGTTGACGGTCAAGCAATCGGTGTAGGTGCCGGTCAACAGTCTCGTATTCACTGTACCCGTCTTGCAGGCAGCAAAGCTGACACATGGTTCTTGCGCCAACACGACAAGGTATTGAATCTTCCTTTTAAGGATAATATTGCTCGTCCTACACGCGATAATGTTATAGATGGTTATATTAATCGCAACGAAGAAGATGTTTGTGCAGAAGGCAACTGGCAAAAATACTTTACAACTCAGCCTTCTCCCCTTACCGATGCTGAAATTAAGGAATACCTTTCTACAATAAGCGGTGTTGCTTTAGGATCTGATGCTTTCTTCCCATTTGATGACAACATTGAAAGAGCTTACAGAAGTGGTGTTTCTTACATTGCTGAACCGGGCGGTTCTATTCGCGATGATGCAGTAATTGAATGCTGCAATAAATATAGTATTGCAATGTCATTTACAGGTATGCGCTTATTCCACCACTAATTTTTTAGGAGTATAAAAATGAATTTTTTTGAAAATTTAAAAAATTTTGATGCCGAAGTTGCTTCTGCTTGTGAAAAAGAACTTAAAAGACAACGCGGAAATATTGAGCTTATTGCAAGTGAAAATATAGTATCCGAAGCAGTACTTTTAGCCGCTGGCGGTATTCTAACCAATAAATATGCCGAAGGTTATCCCAGTAAACGTTATTACGGTGGTTGCCAATGTGTAGACATTGTTGAAGAAATTGCCCGCGAACGCGCTAAAAAGGTTTTTGGTTGTAATTTCGCTAATGTTCAACCTCATAGTGGTGCTAACGCAAACCTTGCCGCTTTTTTTGCACTTGTAAACCCAGGCGACACTGTTATGGGTATGAACTTACAACAAGGCGGTCACTTATCACA
>JAZSCF010000082.1:0-5067 GCA_045602785.1 Acutalibacteraceae bacterium | reverse complement strand
AAAGAAGGTAAAGCCGCTAAGGGTGGTAAGAAATAAAGAAGGAGTGTATGAAAAATGGTTAGTAGACCTAACACAAATAAGGCAAGACTTAAGCGTCATGCACGTGTTCGTGCTAAGATTAGCGGAACAGCTGCTTGTCCCCGCCTTGATGTATTCCGCTCCAACAGCAATATTTACGCCCAGCTTATCGATGATGTAAACGGCGTAACTCTCGTTGCAGCTGCTTCTAACGAAAAGGATTTCGAAGGAAACGGCGGTAACAAAGAGGGTGCTCGCAAAGTTGGACAGTTAGTTGCTGCTCGTGCCGCTGAAAAGGGCATCACCGAGGTTGTTTTTGACCGCGGCGGATATATTTTCCACGGCCGTGTTAAAGAGCTTGCCGAAGGTGCCCGCGAGGGCGGCCTTAAGTTCTAATAAGGAGGAATACTTTTGGCTACAAATATTGACGCATCAACATTAGATTTAAAAGAGCGCGTAGTTGCCATCAACCGTGTATCTAAGACCGTTAAGGGCGGACGTATTATGAAATTCTCCGCTTTGGTTGTTGTAGGTGACGGTAACGGTATCGTAGGCTTCGGTCTTGGTAAAGCAAGCGAAGTTCCGGACGCTATCCGTAAAGGCATTGAAGACGCTAAAAAGAACCTTATTAAGGTTGCATTAAAGGGTACAACAATTCCACACGAAGTTATCGGTGCTTTCGGCGCAGGCCGTGTTCTTATGAAGCCCGCTGCTCCCGGTACCGGTGTTATTGCCGGCGGTGCAGTTCGTGCGGTTGTTGAAATGGTAGGTATTACCGATATCCGTACAAAGGCTTTACGTTCAAATAATCCTTGCAACGTAGTGCGTGCTACCATCCAAGGCTTAGCATCACTTCGCAGCGCTGAACAGGTCGCAGCAATCCGCGGCAAGTCAGTTAAGGAAATCGTAGGTTAAGGAGGAGCAGCATTATGGCAACAAAGAAGGCTGCATGCCTCAAAGTAAAGCTCGTAAAGAGCACAATTGGTTCTAAGAAGGACCAAATCGCTACTGTTGAAGCTTTAGGTTTGCACAAATTAGGCGATGAATCCATTCAGCCTGATAACGCAGCTACCAGAGGTAAAATCAACAAGGTTTGTCACCTAGTTGAAGCAACAGAAGTTAAAGCGTAAGTTCGCTATAGGTCACTATAATGTGACAATGCGGTTTACTCCGCGAATTTAGCAAGGAGGTGCGAACAATGAAAATGCATGAATTAGCTCCTGCGCTTGGTTCTACAAAAGAGTCTAAGCGTATAGGTAGAGGTCACGGTTCAGGCCAAGGCAAAACTGCAGGCAAAGGCCACAAGGGTCAAAAGGCTCGTGCAGGTCGTGGTATAAGAGCAGGTTTTGAAGGCGGTCAGATGCCTTTACAAAGACGTGTTCCTAAGCGTGGCTTCAATAATATTTTTGCTGAAGAATGGATAGCAATCAACCTTTCCGCTCTTGAAAAGTTCGAGGACGGTAGTGTAGTTGATGCTGAGGCTTTAGCTAACAAAGGAATAATCAAGAAAGCAAACCTTCCTGTAAAGGTTTTAGCAAACGGCAAGCTTACTAAGAAGCTCACCGTTAAGCTAAACGCTTATTCCGCATCTGCTTCCCAGAAAATTGAGGCTTTGGGCGGAAAGGCTGAGGTGATTTAATGTTTCAGACATTAAAAAATGCTTGGGTAATCAAAGAAATCCGTAATAAGATTCTTTTCACCATTATGATTATCCTTATATTCCGTGTAGGTTCGGTTATTCCCGTTCCGTTTGTAAACCCTGATGTTTTGAAGGCTGCAACTGAAAGCAATAGCTTTTTCAATTACTTGTCAATCTTGACAGGTGGCGGTCTTGAATACGGTGCAATCTTCGCATTGTCGGTTACCCCGTACATCAACTCTTCAATTATCGTTCAGCTTTTGACTGTTGTTTTCACAAAATTACAGGAATGGTCAAAAGAAGGCGAAGAGGGTCAGAAGAAGTTAGCACAGCTTACTCGCTTTGCAACTGTAATTTTGGCTTTGATTCAGGGTATTGCATACTTTATTTATCTTAAGAACAGCAGAGCACTTAGTGTTACAAAAACTTTCGACATTTGGTTTGCAGGTTTCGTAATAGTACTTGCTTTCACAGCAGGCTCTGCACTTGTTATGTGGCTTGGTGAGCGCATAGACGAAAAAGGTATCGGCAACGGTATTTCAATCATACTTTTCGCAGGTATCTTATCACGCGGTCCGCAGGCATTCTTAGCACTCTATAATAGCTGGATTACTAACCATCAGGTTGCAACAATTGCAATTGTAGTTATTTTCTTAGCAATTATTATGTTTGTTGTTTGGATGACTCACGCAGAACGCAGAATCCCAGTACAATACGCTAAGCGTGTTGTTGGTAACAAAATGTACGGCGGTCAAAACACCCATATTCCGATTAAGGTTAATATGTCAGGTGTTATGCCTATCATTTTCGCTTCATCAATCTTGATGTTACCTACAATGATTCTTTCGTTTATGGGTACCCCCACTAAGGGCTTTGCGCTTGTAGTTTACAAGATTTGTAATCTCTTCAGCGTACAAGGTACCTTCTACGCAATTATGTATTTCCTTATGATTATCGGTTTTGCTTACTTCTATGCAACAATCCAGTTTAATCCTGTGGAAATGGCTAACAACTTGCGTAAAAACGGTGGCGCAGTTCCTGGTATTCGTCCAGGTCAGCCCACAACCGATTTCATTTCAAAAATCCTTTCACGTATTACACTCTTAGGCGCATTATTCTTAAGCGTTGTTGCAATTTTACCTATCATCATAGGCAATGTAGGCAAAATCAATATCTCTGTTGGTGGTACCTCATTACTAATTATGGTTGGTGTTGCACTTGATGTAGTACGCAGTCTTGAATCTCAGATGATGATGCGTCATTATAAGGGATTCCTTGATTAAGGAGTAAGGATATGAAATTAATACTTTTAGGTGCTCCCGGTGCCGGAAAAGGCACTCAGGCGGAAGTTATTTCCGAAAAGTACAATATTCCAACCATTTCTACCGGCAACATTATTCGTGCTGCACTTAAAAACGGTACAGAAATGGGCTTAAAGGCTAAGTCCTTTATAGATGCAGGAAACCTTGTTCCAGATGATGTTGTTATTGACATTATCCGCGAACGCTTAGCCGAGGAAGATTGCCAAAACGGCTACATTCTCGACGGTTTCCCGCGTACTATCCCCCAAGCAGAAGCGCTTGATACCTTAAATTTCAATATCGATTTAGCTTTATCTATTGAAGTTGCTGATAGCGAAATTGTTAAGCGTATGTCAGGTAGACGCGTTTGTGAAAAATGCGGCGCGAGCTACCACACCGAGTACAAGAAGCCTGCTAAAGAAGGCGTATGTAACTTCTGCGAAGGCGCGCTTGTAATCCGTAAGGATGATGAGCCGGAAACTGTTCTTAACAGACTTAATGTTTATCACGAACAGACCGAGCCTTTAAAGGATTATTACAAGGCTTGCGGCAAGCTTGTAATCGTTGAAGGACAGGATGAGGTTAAGGATACTACCCGTCTTGTGCTTGAAGCTTTGGGGAATAAGTAATGATAGTGCTCAAAACAAGCCGAGAACTCGGCATAATGAAAGAGGCCTGCTCTATAGCAGCCGGAGCACTGCAAACAGTAGGCAATGCGGTTGAGGAGGGTATCACTACGGCTGAGCTTGATGCTTTGGCTGAAAAGTATATCCGTTCAAGAGGTGGAGAGCCTAATTTTAAAAATTATAACGGCTTTCCAGCTACCGCTTGTATATCTATTAACAACGAGGTTATTCACGGCATTCCGTCTAAAACACGTAAAATTTGTGCAGGCGACATCGTAAGTGTTGACCTAGGCGCAAAATTTCAGGGGTATCACGGCGATAACGCTGCTACTTTTGCTTGCGGAGAAATCTCCGCCGAAGCAAAGCGGCTGATTAGCGTGACAAAGGATGCTTTATATGAAGGCATCAAAGCGGCACGCGCTGGCAGTAGAATCGGCGATATCTCGAACGCGGTTCAGCGGACTGTTGAGGCAGCGGGTTTTTCAGTGGTAAGACAATATGTTGGACACGGTATAGGAACCCAGTTGCACGAAGCTCCCGAGGTGCCAAATTTCGGTACTGCGGGACGGGGAATCCGCCTTTTGCCCGGAATGACTTTGGCAATCGAGCCAATGGTTAATATCGGAAGCTCGGAAGTTAAGGTTTTACCGGACGGATGGACTGTTAAAACCAAGGACGGTTCTCTCTCTGCTCACTTTGAGCATACGGTTGTTATTACATCAGACGGACCAAAAATTATGACAATAGTTTGAGGAACGGGTATGATAGGTAGAATTGTGTGTTCCAAAGCGGGACGGGATAAAGGTTATTTTATGGTGGTTGTTAAAATCGAGGGTGATTTTCTTCTGGTTGCTGACGGTAAGGAAAGACCGCTCGAGCGCCCAAAGCGTAAAAATGCAAAACACTTAACGTTTACAAACACCGTTCTTAAAAACGACAGTTTTAAAACAAATAAACAGTTAAAAAAGGCACTTGCGGTTTATAGAGATTCCGCAAAATTTAAGGAGGAAGCGTAATGTCTAAACAGGACATGATTGAGCTTGAAGGCACCGTTGTTGAAGCAATGCCTAACGCAATTTTTAAAGTAGAAATTCAAGGCGGACATCAAATACTCGCCCACATTTCCGGCAAACTTCGTATGAATTTTATAAGAATTTTACCGGGTGATAAGGTAACAGTTGAAATGTCGCCGTATGATCTGTCTAAAGGACGCATTACTTGGCGTTCAAAATAACAGTCAAAATTTGAAGGAGGTATAATCCAAATGAAAGTCAGACCTTCTGTTAAAAAGATTTGCGAAAAATGCAAAATTATTAAGCGCAAGGGCAAGATTATGGTCATTTGCGAAAACCCCAAGCACAAACAGCGTCAGGGTTAATTGGCATTTTCGCCGACAAGAAAAAAATGGAGGTGCTTTGATAAATGGCACGTATTGCTGGTGTTGACCTTCCGAATAATAAGCGAGTTGAAATCGGACTTACTT
>JAZSCF010000081.1:0-52670 GCA_045602785.1 Acutalibacteraceae bacterium | reverse complement strand
GTGTTTGTACGCTTGCCAAGACCGATTTGTGCTGCTAAGTCAATAGCGTTAACAGTGTAAAGCTGAATGTTGTTCTTAGCGATGTAACGCTTAGCTTCAGCAGGCATATGCTTGTCTAATTCTTCAGCGTTCCACTGGCAGTTGATAAGGAATACACCGCCGGGTTTAACGTCGTTAACCATCTTGTAACCCTTGATTACATAAGAGGGGTTGTGGCAAGCAACGAAGTCAGCCTTATTGATGTAGTAAGGACTCTTAATAGGCTTATCACCAAAGCGTAAGTGAGAAATGGTGATACCGCCGGTCTTCTTAGAGTCGTACTGGAAGTAAGCTTGAACATATTTATCAGTGTGGTCACCGATAATCTTGATAGAGTCTTTGTTAGCACCAACAGTACCGTCACCGCCGAGACCCCAGAACTTACATTCAATAGTACCTTCAGCTGCGGTGTTGGGAGCTTCTTCTTCAGGGAGAGAAAGCTCGGTAACATCGTCCACGATACCGATTGTGAAGTTGTGCTTAGGAGCATCCTTTTCGAGCTCTTTGTAAATAGCAAAGATGCTTGAAGGAGGAGTATCCTTAGAACCAAGACCGTATCTACCGCCTACAACAACGTCAACCTTGCGGCCCATACCAGCGAGAGCAGCAACAACGTCTAAGTAGAGAGGTTCGCCTAATGCGCCGGGTTCCTTAGTTCTGTCAAGAACAGCAATTTTCTTAACGGTTTCAGGAATAGCTTCTACTAACTTAGCAGCAGAGAAAGGACGGTAAAGGCGAACCTTTACAAGACCAACCTTTTCGCCTGCAGCTACTAAATAATCGATAACTTCTTCTGCAACGTCGCAGATAGAGCCCATAGCGATGATAATCTTTTCAGCATCAGGTGCGCCATAGTAGTTGAAGAGTTTATAATCGGTACCAAGCTTAGCATTAACCTTGTCCATATACTTTTCAACAATAGCGGGGCAAGCATCATAGTACTTGTTGCAAGCTTCACGATGTTGGAAGAAGATATCGCCGTTTTCGTGTGAACCACGCATAACAGGGCGTTCAGGATTTAAAGCACGCTTACGGAATGCATCAACTGCATCCATATCGCACATTTCTTTAAGGTCTTCATAATCCCAAGCAGCAACCTTTTGGATTTCGTGGGATGTACGGAAACCGTCAAAGAAGTTGATGAACGGAACGCGGCTTTCGATAGATGCTAAGTGAGCAACTGCGCCTAAGTCCATAACTTCTTGTGTATTTGTTTCAGCAAGCATTGCAAAACCTGTTTGACGGCAAGCGTAAACGTCTGAATGGTCGCCGAAAATGTTAAGAGCATGTGATGCTACACAACGAGCCGATACGTGGAAAACGCAAGGGAGAAGTTCACCAGCGATTTTGTACATATTCGGAATCATGAGCAAGAGACCTTGAGAAGCAGTGTAAGTGGTTGTTAAAGCACCAGCAGCAAGAGAACCGTGTACGGTACCTGCAGCGCCTGCTTCAGATTGCATTTCGGCAACGTTTACGGTTGTACCGAAAATGTTTTTAACGCCTTGAGCGGACCATTGGTCAACATAGTCTGCCATAGGGCTGGACGGGGTAATAGGATAAATACCTGCAACTTCTGTAAACGCGTAAGACACGTAAGCAGCAGCGTTATTACCGTCCATAGTTTTGAATTTTCTGGACACTAAAATTCCTCCTAAAGATAATTTAATGAGTTAAACGCTCATACATTATATATATTATCACTTTTAATTCATTTTGTAAATACCGAATTTGCATATATTTTGACTTTTTTGACAAAATTTTAACTAAAAAAATATTTTTTAAAAAAATTAAAAATAATGCTTGACAAATGAAATGCGTTGTGGTAATATATCAAAGTCGCCTACGGGGGACAAACAAAAAGTTGGTGTTGATTGCGGCGAGGGTCCACCCGTTCCCATACCGAACACGGAAGTTAAGCTCGCTTGCGCCGAAGATACTTGGCGGGAGGCTGCCCGGGAAAATAGGTAGATGCCAACACAGAGAGATGTGACTTTGGTCGCATCTCTTTTTTTATTATCATTTTCATATAAAAGGCACACTCTTTGAAGGAGACGATGTTAAGATTTCTCACATTCGTTCGAAATGACTATGAATTTGTCACCCCGAGCGAAGCCGAGGGGTCTTAATGGAGATTGCTACACTTCGCTACGGGTGGCTTTTATAAGGTGTAATTGTTTTTATAAATGGGCAAAGGGGCTTTGCATTTATTATTTGAAATATTTAGGGCAGGTTTCCCAAAAGGCAGTTGCTATTTTTTCTAAATTTGCGTAATTAATATCAGGTGAACTTAATAGTTGTTGATTCATTTTTACAAACTCACTAAGACCGCAATTTCCTGTAAGAATATATTCGGTGCTGTACCCTAAACCTTTACAAATTTTTATTGCATCTTCTATACCAACAGCTTCGTTGCCATGTTCCATTTTTACAATGGTAGATATTGATACACCGGACTGTTTGGAAAGAGCTTTCCTTGATAAAAAATTGTGGTTTCGACATTTTTGCAAACGCTCTCCTACTTGCTGTAAATATGTTTTTTCCATTATTGTTCCTCCAGAAAATAAAAAAGTGCGCAAGCGAAGCTTACGCACGAAAAACGCATCTCCGCTTGTTGTCACACAAAACTTTGTCCAATCACACAGAATGCACAAATAGAGAATGCATTTTTACCAAAATAAAAATACAAACTGTGTTATTGGAAATATTTAGTTTTGTGTGACAACCATAGTATAACATAACAGCTTTGATTTGTAAATAATTTATTTGTGTTATATTGGTTGAACACATTTTTACTAATTTGTGACATTATTTTACTATACAAATTTTTATTGATATGATATACTTTTATCGTAAAGCTAGATGTTAGATATAAAACAATTTTATTAAGGAGATTATTATGCAAGCTAAAGATTTTTGCAAACTAATAGAAGAACGCAAAGGAGAGCTTTTTGCACTTCTTTCGGATTTGGTTAAAATCAATTCAGAAAGCTTTGGAACACACGGTAACGAGGCTGAGTGCGCTAAGTACATATATAATATGTGCAATGATTTAGGTTTTGAGTGCGATATGTACAGCCCGTTAGAGCTTGAAGGCTTTTCAGAACACGATGATTACTTAGAAGGCAGAGCTCTTGAAAACCGCTATAACACAGTGGCTCGCTATAAGGGACAAGAAGATATTGATGAAGTTATGATTATGTCCCACACCGATACTGTTAGAATAGGTGACCTTGCTAACTGGGATAAAGATCCGCTTTCGGGCGAGATTGCGGACGGTAGAATTTACGGTCGCGGTGCCAGTGATGATAAATACGGTTTAGCGGCTGCAATTTTTATAATGAAACTTTTAAAGGAACAGGGTTTTACGCCTAAAAAGAATCTTTTGTTTGCGGCTTACTCTGATGAAGAATACGGCGGCTCTCACGGAGCTATGGCGGCAGTTATGAAGTATCCCTGCAACCGTATTGTAAGTATGGATTGCGCCGAAGACCAGATTTGGCATTGTGGCTCGGGTGGGGGAGAAGTTAAGTATTTCTTCCATGTAGACGGTGTTGTTGATAGTGCTAAAAAAGCGGCTATGGCTATACCTGTTGTAATTGAGTGTATGGAAAAGTTTGCAAAAAACCGTTATGAAGAGCTAGAAAACAACCGTTTTTATAAAGGTACAATTATCCCAAGCACATCTGTACGTTATATGGGCGTAAAAGCGGGCGATAACGGTATGGATTTAGGTAATGGCGAAGTTTATTTTGTGTTCTATACAGATAAAACAAAGGAAGAAATTTTTGCTGAATTTGACGAATTACATAAAGAAATTGCGGAAAAGCTTTTACCTATGGGAATAATTGGTGACGGTTTTGAAATGCAGACCAGATTCTTCCATTACGTATGGTGCGAACCTGATAGCGAAGACGTTTTATTAATGCAACAAAGCGCAAAGGAAGTTACAGGTAAAGAACCTAATATTTGCGGTTCTTGTCTTTCAGATTTATCGGTTATCTCGAAATACGGTAACAGTAAAGCATTCGCTTTCGGTCAGGGACGCGGTTTTGAAAAAGAGGGCGGCGCGCATCAACCTAACGAGTTTATTGAGTGTGATAAGCTTGTTGAATTTACAAAAACTATTGCTACTTATATATTAAAGGTTTTGGGATAATATTATTGCTAAAAGGTGATATGTATGAAATTTGTAGGTTTGAATGAGAAAAATGCAAAATGCGTAGAACTTACCGCAAAGCATTTAGGACTTAAATTTGACAAGGTTATAGAATTTCGCGAAAGTGACCACCTTGGTGTGTATAAAGACGGTGAAAAGGTAGTTGTTGAATATAGCGAAACCTGTGAAATCCACCGCGGACTTTCTTTTGTTGACCGTGTTGTAAAGGAAAATTGCAAAATCGAGCAAAAGTGTTTAATTCCTTTTAGGGCAACCTCGCTTGACCTTAGCCGTAATGCTGTTATGACAGTAGAAGCGGTTAAGGATTGGATAGTTTTAAGTGCGGCTATGGGTCTTAACGGCTTGTATCTTTATATGGAAGATGTTTATACTATACCTGAATATCCCTATTTTGGTCATCAGCGCGGTAGATATACTAAAGAAGAGCTTCGCGAAATTGAAGCCTTTGCGAATAGCTTTGGTATTGAAATTACACCTATTATTCAAACCCTTGGTCACTTAAACGCTTTAAAGGGTTGGGATTGCTTTAATTCACTTTGGGATATTGATGATATCCTTATGGTTGATAATGAAGAGGTTTATGAGTTTATTGAAGCTGAAATCCGCGCGATTAGAGACTCACTACCTAACGCTAAAATCATAAGTGCGGGTATGGATGAAGCAACTATGATGGGCCGCGGTAAATATATGGATAAATACGGTCAACCCGATACCGTTAAGCTATTCCTTAAACACCTTAACCGCGTTAGCGAGATTTGCAATAAATACGGTTTTAGAACTATTGCTGATACCGACCTGCTTATGAGTCTTCGCTATGGTGAGTATTGGTCGGCAGAAAATAAGATAACCCCTGATATGATAGAAGAATTCCCAAAAGATTTTATTATTGCTTATTGGGATTATTATCACTACCCCGAAGACCGCGCAATGACTGAAAATATGATGCAAACCCATGTTGATACCGGCAAGGATGTGCTTTATATTGCAGGCGCTTGGAACTGGTGGGGCTTTACGCCTAAAAACTTCTATTCAAATTATGTAACACCCACTGCTATTGATGTTGCAATAGAAAAGGGTATTAAGTATCTTAAAATTTCTATTTTTGGTGATGATGGCGCTGAGTGCCCTGCGCATAGCGTACTACCGTCAATAGTTCGTACTGCTGAACAGCTTTATTCAAATGACGGTGAAATTGAAAAACGCTTTATGGAGCTTATTGGTGTTGATTATAACGACTTTTTAAAGCTTGATACGGTGTCAATTCTCCATACCGATGCCGATTATACAGGTATTTGCCCGTCGGCACTTGAAAAGAGCGTTTTCTATAACGATATTATGATAGGTCTTATGAACGATGATATTAAGCAGTACAATTTGACCGAAAAATATATAAAAGATGTTGAAATTTTAAAGAATGCGAATCTCGGCGAGTATGACTATTTAATGGAAACTCAAAGAAAGTTGGCAGAGTTTTTGGTATTTAAAGCGGAGCTGCCTGTAAATCTTAAAAAGGCTTATAAAGAAGGGGATAAAGCTACGCTTGAAAACATTTGCGAAGAAATTATCCCTTGTGCTATTGATGCTTTGGAAGCATTTAATGAAGCATTCCATTACCAATGGCATAAAACTAATAAACCGTTTGGTTACGATGTGCAAGAGCTTCGCATAGGCGGTCAGCTTTTGCGACTAAAGGACAGCAAAAAACGTATTGAAAAATACTTAAATGGCGAAATTGACAAGCTTGAAGAGTTAGAACCTGAAGATTTGCCGTATAAAACAAAGAATAATCTTCACAAGGGTACAAACGGTATTTGGAAATCTTCACTTACTAGAAGTGTTATTTCGCAGGTTAAATTCTAATTTAAGGAGATAAAAAATGAGCGAACGCACAATAGCAGCTATTGCCACACCATTAGGTGAAGGCTCGATCGGTGTTATAAGGATATCGGGTGATAAGGCTATTGAAATTGCAGATAAAGTATTCTTTGCTTTTTCGGGCAAGCCTTTATCCGAGCTTTCGGGATATTCGGCTGCGTATGGTGAAATTAAAGACGGCGAAAATATAATAGATGATGGTGTTGCTCTTGTTTTTCGTTCCCCTAAAAGCTATACGGGAGAAGATGTTGTAGAAATATCACTCCATGGTGGACGTATTATATTAAAAACGGTGCTTCGCCTTATACTTCAAAACGGTGCTTTTATGGCAGCGGCAGGCGAATTTACAAAGCGTGCATTTTTAAATGGCAAGCTTGATTTGACTAAAGCCGAAAGCGTTATGGGACTTATTAGCGCTAACAGTGAAGCAGAGCTTAGGCTTTCGCGCGCGGCGCATATTGGTAAGGTTTCTGAAAAGATTGATGCCATTGAAGCGGATTTAGTTTCTGCGGATGCTTCTATTGCGGCATATTCAGATTATCCTGATGAAGATATTGAAGGGCTCAGCTACGATAATTTCTTGAAAATGCTTGGCAGTGCGAGAGCGGAAATTGAAAAAATGCTTTCAACCTATGATGCAGGTCGAGTGCTTAGAGAAGGTATTGAAACTGTAATAGTGGGTAAGCCAAATGTTGGTAAATCTACTTTAATGAATATGTTAAGCGGCGCCGAACGTTCAATCGTTACCGAGGTTGCAGGTACCACGCGCGATATTATTGAAGATACCGTAACGGTAGGTGATATAACTTTGCGCCTTGCGGATACTGCAGGTATTCACGAAACTCAGGATACTGTTGAAAGTATAGGTGTAAAACGCGCTATTGTCCGAATTGACAAGGCAGAACTAGTGCTTGCGGTGTTTGACAGTACAATGCCGCTTGATAGCGATGACTTAAAGCTTTTAGAAACGGTTAAGGGTAAAAATACAGTGGTTGTTGTAAATAAGACCGACCTTGAAAGCAAAATTGATATGACTGCTTTTTCTGGTATGCGTGTAGTTACAGTTTCGGCTAAAAACAACACAGGCTATGAAGAACTTTCAAGAGAAATTGCCGAAATTTCGGGTACTGCTAATCTTAATCCCGATACAGCAGTGCTTATAAGCGAGCGACAACGCGCCTGCACCGAGCGAGCGCTTGATGGCGTTAACGAAGCGATAAATGCTCTTACCTCGGGACAAACTATGGATGCCGTAGGCGTTTGCGTGGATGATGCGCTTTCTGCTTTATTTGAGCTTACGGGCAAGCGTGTTACTAACGAAGTGACCGATGAAATATTTAGAAAATTCTGTGTAGGAAAATAATATAATTTGCCGATAAACCCCGATTTTTCGGGGTTTATTATATGTACAGAATATGAACGGTTTGTTAATAGTCAGAGAAAGTCAAACAATTTTTCAAAAAACTATTGACAAATGAAAAATTTGGTATATAATAATAGTCGTTAGCACTCGAAGTGATAGAGTGCTAAAAACGAAACGGGGTGACAAAAATAGAGTTAACTCCCAGAAAACAAGCGGTTTTAAAGGCTATTGTAAAGGCTTATATCGAAACGGGCGAGCCTATTGGTTCAAAGTTTTTAACAGGTCTTATTGAGAATGCACCGTCTTCCGCAACGCTTCGTAATGAAATGAACGAGCTTTCGAGTATGGGGCTTTTAGAACAACCGCATACTTCGGCAGGGCGTATTCCTACAAGCGACGGCTTAAAGCTTTATGTAAATAACCTAATGGTTAAAAATGAAATTTTACCTGAGCATAAACGCTTTATTGACGAAAACTTTCAGCGTATAACCGAATTACCTGAAAAGATACCTGCAAAAGCAGGGGAGATACTTTCGGATTTAACGCATTTACCTGTTATTGCTTGTGTGCTTACTCCCGATACGGCAACCGTTAGAAAGGTTGAGCTTTTAAATATTACCCATAATACCGTAATGCTTTTGGTGGTTATGAGTGATTCGAGAACGCGAAACCGTATTTTCCGCCTTTCAGATGATTTTACACCTGAGCTACTTGAAAAATTTAAAAGGCTTGTAGATACCAAAATTAAGGGTAAGCCTTTAAAGGATTTATGTACAGGTTATATGCAAAGTATTGTGGCTTCTTTGGGACTTGATGCATTCAGTCTTATGCCGCTATTTACCGCGTTATTTGATACTGCTAATGAAATTGAAAACACTGCGGTAGATCTAAGCGGTGTGTCAAGGCTATATAATGTGTGCGGTAACGAAGAAAAAGCCAAGCGCATTATTTCTTTGGTGGAACGGCGCGACCCAATTATTTTTTTATTTGAATGTATGGGTAACGGCGTGGTATTCGGTAAAGATACGGGATATAACGAGTTCCAAAGTGATACTTTAATAGCCGCAAAGTTTACAAGTGATAAATATAAGGGGTATATTGCTTTGATAGGTCCTAACAGGCTTTCTTACGAGCAGCTTATACCTATTATAGAATATACGGCAGATAAGCTATCACAGGTTATCACTGCTGCACAAAAGGATATGGAGGATTGATTATTGTGGAAGAAACAAAGGTAAACGATACCCCACAAGAAAAACCGAAAACTGAAAAGAAAAAAAGCAAAAAGGATTTAGAAATTGAAGCACTTAAAGCAGAAGTTGCTGAAAAGAGCGATTTACTTTTACGCACCGCTGCCGAATTTGATAACTACAAAAAACGCACCGAGCGTGAAAAGTTAAATGTTGCCGAATTTGCAAAAGCATCACTAATTAAACAACTTTTACCAATACTTGATAATATAGACCGTTCTGCCCAAGTTGAAAAGGACACACCCGACTATATTAAAGGTATAGAAATGATAGTAAAACAGTTTGAAGGTATTACCGCTAATCTTGGCATTGTAGAAATTGCAAAGGTAGGGGATGCATTTAATCCCGAGCTTCACGAAGCAGTAAAGCACATTGATGATGAAACTCTTGGTGAAAATGTTATTGCCGATGTTTTACAAAAGGGCTATAAAATAGGGGATACGGTTATCCGTGCCGCTATGGTTAAGGTTGCTAATTAATATATTTATTTTTATTTATTTAAGGAGAAATGAAAAATGGGAAAAATTATTGGTATTGACTTAGGTACAACTAACTCTTGTGTAGCAGTTATGGAAGGCGGCGAGCCGGTAGTAATCGCTAACGCTGAAGGTGGAAGAACAACTCCGTCTGTTGTTGCATTTTCTAAAACAGGCGAAAGAATGGTAGGTCAGGTTGCAAAGCGTCAGGCTATTACCAACCCTGACAGAACTATCAGCTCTATTAAGCGTGATATGGGTACTTCTAACACTGTTGAAATTGACGGCAAAAAGTACACCCCACAAGAAATTTCGGCTATTATCTTACAAAAGCTAAAGGCCGATGCCGAAGCTTATCTTGGCACCACTGTTTCTGAAGCAGTTATTACTGTTCCTGCTTACTTTACTGATGCTCAGCGTCAGGCTACTAAGGATGCTGGTAAAATTGCAGGTTTAGATGTTAAGAGAATTATAAACGAGCCTACTGCTGCAGCTTTGGCTTACAGTATTGACAAGGAAGACGACCAAAAGGTTATGGTATATGACCTTGGTGGCGGTACCTTCGACGTATCTATTATCGAAATGGGCGACGGCGTTCAAGAAGTTCTTGCTACTGCAGGTAACAACAAGCTTGGCGGTGACGACTTTGATAAGCGCGTTATGGACTATATCGTAGCTACCTTTAAGGCAGAGCAGGGTATCGACTTATCGAATGATAAAATGGCTATGCAACGTGTTAAGGAAGCTGCTGAAAAGGCTAAAATCGACCTTTCAGGTATGAGCTCTACAGATATTAACCTTCCTTTCATTACTGCAGATTCTACCGGTCCTAAGCACTTTGAAACAACATTAACACGCGCTAAGTTTAACGAGCTTACCGCTGATTTAGTAGAAGCTACTATGGCTCCTGTTCGCCAGGCTATTGCTGACTCGGGCCTTGATAAGAGCGAAATCAACAAGGTATTGATGGTTGGCGGTTCTTCAAGAATCCCTGCTGTTCAAGAAGCAGTTAAAAACTTTATCGGTAAAGAGCCTTTCAAGGGCATTAACCCTGATGAATGTGTAGCACTTGGTGCTTCATTACAAGGTGGCGTTTTAGGCGGCGATGTTAAGGGCTTGCTTCTTTTAGACGTAACACCACTTTCTTTAGGTATTGAAACAATGGGTGGCGTTTCTACAAAGATTATTGATAGAAATACAACCATTCCTGCTAAGAAGAGCCAAATCTTCTCTACCGCGGCTGATGGTCAAACCTCTGTTGAAGTACACGTACTCCAAGGTGAACGTGAATTTGCACGCGACAACAAGACTTTAGGTGTTTTCCACCTTGACGGTATTGCTTCAGCTCCTCGCGGTGTACCGCAAATTGAAGTTACTTTCGATATCGTCGCTAACGGTATTGTTCATGTATCTGCAAAAGATTTAGGCACAGGTAAGGAAAACGATATTACAATTACTTCTAACACCAATATGTCTAAGGATGATATTGATAAGGCTGTTAAAGAAGCAGAAGAATATGCTGCTGAAGATAAGAAACGCCGTGAAGCAGTTGATATTAGAAACGCTGCTGACCAAATGATTTACACCACCGAAAAGACCCTTACTGACCTTGGCGACAAGATTACCGAAGAAGAAAAGGGTAAGATTGAAACCGCTAAGGAAGCATTGAAGGAAGCGTTAAAGGGTGAAGATATTGAAGCAATTAAAGCAAAACAGGAAGATTTACAAAAAGAAATCTTTGCTGTAAGTGAAAAGCTTTACAAGGCTGCTAACCCACAGGGAGCTGATGCTAGCGCACAACCCGGTGGCGAAAACGCTGACCCTAATGTTTATGAAGCAGACTACACTGATGTAGAAGACAAATAAAATTAATAATTAATAATGAATAATGAATAATTAATGTGTTTCGCTTTGCGAAACGGGATAATATAAGTTTTGACTATGCCAAAACACCGACATTTTTCATTTTTCATTCTTCATCATTCATTAGAGCGGAAGTATGCTGCCGCTCTATATTAGGAGAATTGCTTTGGCGGATAAAAGAGATTATTATGAAGTTTTAGGTGTGGATAAATCCGCATCTGATGACGAATTAAAAAAAGCATATAGAAAAGCGGCTAAAAAATATCACCCTGACTTAAACCCGGGGGATGAAGCGGCTGAAAAAGCTTTTAAAGATGTTAACGAAGCTTACGAAGTTTTATCTGATAAGGATAAGCGCGCTCGTTATGACCAATTTGGCCACGCAGGTGTTGACCCCAACTTTGGCGCAGGTGGCGGTGGCTACGGTGGCGGATTTGGCGGCGGGTTTGGTGACTTTGGCGATTTAGGTGATATTTTCAGTTCGTTCTTTGGCGGCGGGTTCGGCGGCGGTGGGGGCAGACGCTCTAACCCAAATGCGCCACGACGCGGTAATGATACTGCGGCTTCGGTGGTTATTTCATTTGAAGAGGCCGCAAAGGGCTGCAAAAAGAACATAAAGGTTACTAAAATTGACACTTGTCCCGATTGCTCGGGTACAGGTGCTAAAAAAGGTACTACCGTTAAAACTTGTCCTATTTGTCACGGTAGTGGTCAGGTTGCGGCTACACAACGCACACCCTTTGGTGTTATTCAAACTCAACAGGTTTGTAACCAATGTCACGGTAGCGGTAAAATTATTGAAAGTCCGTGTGATACCTGTAACGGTAAAGGCAGAATACGTCATACTGTAGAAAAAACGGTTGAAATACCTGCAGGTATTGATGACGGTCAGGTTATAAATGTACGCGGCGGCGGTGATAGTGGTATAAACGGTGGACCTAGCGGGGACCTTCGCATAAATGTTAGCGTTCGTCCACACCCGATTTTCGAGCGTGATGGTTACGATGTATACTGCGAAATACCAATTACCTTTACACAGGCGGCTTTGGGTGATGAAATCACAGTACCTACATTAGACGGAAAGGTTAAATTTACCATTCACGAAGGTACACAACCAGGTGATGAGTTTAAATTAAGGGGTAAGGGTATTCAAAGGCTTAATTACTCGGGTAAGGGTGACCAGTACGTAAAAATCACTGTAGAAGTACCTAAAGACCTTACAAAAGCCCAAAAAGGCAAGCTTCAAGAATTTGAAGACCTTATGGAAGATAAAAACTATAACAAGAAAAAAACTTTTATGGATAAATTAAAAGATTTTTTTGATTAAACTTTCATTCTCACTGATTTTTTGGAATTGGTGAGAATTTTTTTGCACATAATCCTATTGCAAAATAGTATAAAAGGTGTTAGAATTAAAAACGTATATGATTGCTGGAGGTTACTATGAAAATTATAATCAGCGGTTGCGGTAAAATAGGAAAAACAATAATCAAGAGTCTTCTTTTAGAAGGTCACGATGTTACTGTAGTTGATAACGACCCTAAGGTTATTGCGGATATTACTAATATTTATGATGTTATAGGTGTTTGCGGAAACGGTGCAGATGCAGATATTTTATTAGAAGCAGATGTAGAGAATGCCGAGCTTATGGTTTCGGTTACAAGCTCGGACGAGCTTAATATGCTTAGCTGCTTTTTGGCAAAAAAATTAGGCGCTAAGTATACCGTTGCGCGTATTCGTAATCCTGAATATAACGATAAGAACCTAAGTTTTGTAAGGGAACAAATGGATATTTCGCTAACCATTAACCCTGAATTATTTGCAGCGCTTAATTTATACAATCTTTTAAAATTACCATCTGCAGCTAAGGTTGAAACCTTTAGTGGCAGAAAGTTCGAGATTGTGGAAATTAAGTTAAAGCCCGATTCTTTGCTTGATGGACTCAAAATAGCTGATTTAAGAAATAAATTTAAGGCAAAATTTCTAATTTCTGCGGTGCTTAGAAATGAAGAAGCATATATACCTGACGGTAATTTTATTCTAAAAAGCGGCGACAAAATTTGCATAAGCGCTAATACTATCGAGATTGTACGGCTTATGCGCGAAATGGGTATCCAGCAAAACCCCGCTAAAAAAATAATGATATTAGGTGGCGGTAAACTAGCATTCTATCTTGCTAAAATACTTTCTGAAGGTAATAACTCGGTTACTGTAGTAGAAAAAAATCCAAGCGTTTGCGAAGCCTTTTGTGAAGCGCTTCCTAAAATTACAGTTGTTAATGCTGACGGTACCGACCAAGAGGTGCTTTTAGAAGAGGGTATTTTATCTGTAGATGCTTTTGTATCTCTTACAGGTCTTGATGAACAAAATATTCTAATGTCGGCTTATGCGCTTTCAAAATCGGTGCCTAAGGTTATTACCAAGATAAATCGTGCCGAGCTAATGCCTTTGGCTGAAAATTGGGGACTTGATACTGTAGTTTCCCCAAAAATGACTGTATCTGATATTATAGTAAGATATGCGCGCGCACTTGAAAATTCGCAGGGCAGCAGTGTTGAAACCCTTTATAAATTGTTGGACGACAAGGTTGAAGTACTGGAATTTATTGTTAAAGATGATTTTAGTGCTATTGAAATTCCTTTCAAGGAATTATCATTAAAGAAAAACACCTTGGTTGCGGGCATTATGCGTAACCGTAAAACAATTATTCCTTCGGGTGACGATATGCTTTTACCAAATGATAGAGTTATAATTATTGCCGCAAATCAGCATATAAATAAGCTTTCCGATATATTAAGGTGATAAATTATGAATCGTAAAATGGTTTTTTACCTTTTGGGTAAGGTTATAATTATTGAAGCCGCGCTTTTGTGCTTGCCGCTTATATGTGCTTTATGCTATGGCGAACAATGCGTGTATTCATTTTTAATAACTATAGCTGTTTGTCTTGTTTTGGGATTCTTGCTTATACTCACCCATAAGCCTAAGGATAAAACAATATTCGCGAAGGAAGGCTTTGTTATTGTTGCGTTCGCTTGGATTATGCTTTCAGCTATAGGCGCGCTTCCTTTTGTTATAAGTGGTGCAATTCCTAATTTTGTGGATGCTTTTTTTGAAACGGTAAGCGGTTTTACTACTACAGGTGCTACTATTTTGGGGGGCAATGAAATAGAGACTATGTCAAAAGGTCTTCTTTTTTGGCGTAGCTTTACTCACTGGATAGGCGGTATGGGAATACTTGTGCTTGTTATGGCTATTGTCCCTGCGGATTCGGGACGCTCTATTCACATTATACGAGCCGAAATGCCCGGGCCTATTATAGGTAAGCTTGTACCTAAGCTAAAAAGTACTGCTAAAATTTTATATCTAATTTATATCTTCCTTACATTGTTAGAGGTTATACTGTTGTTTGCAGGTGGTATGAGTCTTTTTGAATCACTTGTACATTCTTTTGGTACTGCAGGTACGGGCGGCTTTGGTGTTAAGGCTGACAGTATTGCTTCATATAGCCCGTATTTACAGTGGGTTATCACGGTATTTATGCTGATTTTCGGTATAAACTTCAATATTTATTATCTTATAATTGCAGGCAAGCTTCGTAATGTATTCAAAAGCGAGGAGCTGTGGTGTTATGTTGGTATAGTTATGGCGGCAGTAGCACTTGTGACCTACAATATTCATAATTTAGTTGACGGCTTTTGGGAAACTGTACGTCAGTCGGCTTTTCAGGTGGCTTCAATTATGACCACAACGGGTTATGCTACAGCTGATTTTAATTTATGGCCGGGTCTTTCAAAGGGAATACTTTTTATCCTTATGTTCATAGGTGCTTGCGCAGGATCTACTGCGGGAGGTATCAAGATTTCTAGAATTGTATTGTTATTTAAGCGTATTTCTGTAAATCTTCATCATATGATACATCCGCGCGGAGCGGAGGCTGTTCGTTTTGAGGGCAAAAAAGTAGAAAACGAAACATTAAACGGTGTTTTAGTTTACTTTGCAATATATTTTGTTTGCTTCACGGCAATACTATTTGTACTCCTTTTTGAGCCGTTTGATTTTGAAACTAACATATCTGCCGTAGCGGCTTGTTTTAATAATGTGGGACCTGGTCTTTCTAAAGTAGGACCAATGGGTAACTATGATATTTTTTCTTATCTTTCGAAAACGGTTTTGTCATTTGCAATGCTACTTGGCAGGCTTGAAATTTACCCACTTATACTTTTGTTCTCACCAAGAAATTGGATTAAATCAAGAAATAAGTAAAAAAATGGTATGAGGGATGACTTCCTAAAGAAGTTATCTCTCATTTTTTAATCTTAATAAAATAAAAGACACTTTACACAAAGACTGTGAAAGTGTCATAGTTGATTTATGTATTTTTTGTTTTTTGCAAATTTCTAAATTTGGTAGGGGAAAGCCCGTTTTTTTGTGAGAACTGTCTATTAAACGTTCTTAAAGTGGAAAAACCCGAATTTAGTGCAACTTCTGTCACTGAGAAAGCGGTATTAATAAGTAACTGTTCTGCATTTCTAAGCCGTAGAAAGTTTATATATTCTTTGATTCCCATGTTGGCATTTTCTGAAAATATATGCTGAACGCGAGAACGGCTTATATGAAAGTTTTCCACTATATCATTTACTGAAAAGTTTTCATTAGCAAAATTATCACAACAAAACTTTACAACTCTTAAATAAATATTTTCAGGATTTCTGTTATTTGATGTAATACCTGTATCGCAAAGTATATCAGCTAAAAGTAACCCGATTTTTGAAAGATAAACAGAATATTCGATGCTGTCTTGAAAGGATTTAGGTAGTTTAGATAATTCTTTTATAAATGCTATAAATTCGTTTATAAGCGGTCTGTGTTTTTCTAAATCCTTGCTTGTCAGGAAAGGCTTTTGCGGACAATAATTATCAAAAATATTAGATAACGCCCTGTAATATTCGGGCTCGAAAACCACAATAAACCGTCCACCGTCGGATTCTTCTAAGTTGTACTCGTGCACTCTGTACGGAAAAATGAATGCAGCATCGCCTTCGGAAAGCTTTGTTGTTTTTTCGTCAATTGTTACATAGAGCTCGCCGTGTGTGATATAAATAAATTCGACGTGTTTGTGGTAATGTGGGGGAAAAGAAGTAGATTTATTAACACTAATACAAGGCTTTGTATAAATGTCACGCTCGAAAAATACGTCTTTATTTATTGCCATTAAATCTCACCTTAATGTTCAATTTATTGAATTCTAACACGAAAATAAATATATTTCAACAGGTACAGCCAAGGTTAGCACAAATTGTCTTGCACTGTTATTGCTTTTTTCTTGAATGGGAGTGTTTGGGTATGTTAGTCTTAAAATGAAAAATTAATGAAAGGTGACTTTTTATGAAAAAGGGTATAATAAAAGTTATTTCAGTATTTTTGGCAATAACAGTATTTGTTACTGTGATACCTATTGTCTCTATGGCGACAGACGAGCTTAAAGTAATAAAGACTGTAGACTGTTTTGGCGGAATGTCAGAAGCTTGTAATAAGCTTAACGGTACATTGGTTGGTACTTGTACTCGTTCAACAAACATAGAAGGCTATGTATCTGACTATAACGGAAACGTAAAACGTCTCCAAACTGCTCAGGGTGTTAAGAGAGCATTGGTAATTGAAGGCAAAAGCTATGATTCCAAATTTAATATACCGATAAAACCTGAAATGGAATTACATATAGATTATAAGTATGTACCTGCTCAAAATACTACTACAGATACTGCGGCACTATTGACAAAAAAGCCCGGTATAATTATAAGTAATCCAAGTGTTAACGGCGGCGCTATTATCGAAGCTGAAGAAACACTTATTTCGGGCGAATGGGCCACAGCCGTTTTTAAAATCGGTAAGTATTTTGATATAAGCAACGAAAATTATATAAAAGGTTTTCGTTATGCACCGTTGAGCTTTTCGGGTTCTGGCACTGCTACAGGTGTTACACTTGATATAGAAAAGCAAACGGCTATTAATGTTGACTCTAACGATTATGTTGATATAGGTAATATATATATTAAAATTAAGACACACACAGTGAGCTTTGACCTTAACGGCGGCAAATCTGACGGTAGCACAAGTGTGGCGGATGTTGTATATGATGGTAATATAGAATATCCCGAAGCACCCGAAAAGGAAGGGTATGTTTTTAAGGGTTGGTCTTTATCAGCGGCGTCTAATGCAACAATTGATGAGAAAATTTGGGCACCTACTTCTAATTGCACTTTATATGCTCAATACAGTGAGAAGAATATAATAGATTTAAAAAGCATAGATGCTTCAAATGCGGTGATGGCTTTATTGGCGGACGGCAATGGTGTCAAGGGCGGAACCTATTCAAAAGTAACAGAAGATAGCTTTACGTGCCTGAAAATTACTTCAAATGAAGATTCCAAGGTTGTTATTGCAACTGATTGTTGGGAATTTGGCAATAGAATGCCGTTACCGATAAAAAGCGGAATGCGTTTAGCAATAACGTATAAATACATAAAGGGTGCAGGAAGTGATTCCAGCAGTAAAATCACTGAACAAAATCCCGCTATTCGAGTGATGAGTAATAACAGTAATGTTATTATTACAGCAAGCGAAAAAGTTGTAATAGGCGAGTGGACAAAGGTGTATTTTGACCTTTCTGAAATAGCAAGCGAAGTTATGGATGTTATTATAAGGCAAATACATATAATGCCATTGGGCACTGCCGCATCGGGTGCTGCGGAAGGCACACAACTTTATTCTACTGCACTTGAAAGCGTTCATATTGACGCGGAAGACAGTTTGTTCTTAGGGGATGTAACCTTGGCCTTGAAATATGATTATAAATTAACATTCGATGGCAACGGTGGTGGTAGCGGTGATAGATACGAATATATTACTGTTGCAGGCGGGGGCGCTAAATTTGACGGTCAAAAACCTATTCGTGTCGGGTATAAATTCATGGGTTGGGCAACAAGTCCTACTGCGGCTGAAAATGATATTCTTGAAGTAGGATATATGCCAACTGCAGATGCAACACTCTATGCTGTTTGGAAAGAAGATACGTCATCCACTTTAGATGCACTTGCAGTTGTTTATCCGTTGAGCGGTGAGCGTTCGACCTTGACTGGGGGTCAAAAGTTGTTTGCGGATGCTGCTGCGACGGTTAATGATACACTTCCGAATTATCTTTTAGGCAAAGAATTCAATCTTGATTCTGCTTCAACTCAAACCAAAACTATCTGGATTATTGATGAAGGTTATGTCTACATAATGACGACTAAAAAAGGACTTGAAGGCTCTGATGCGAAAAATCTGGAAGAATTAGGCTTTGATGCCATTGGTGAAAGTGAGCTTGTAAACGGAACTGTTTACTCGATTTACGGAAAGTTTTATGAAAGTCAGGGAACGGCGGATTCAAAAATTAACATTGGCGCAAATACCGTCGTGATCGCTGATTTGGTTTATCCCGACGACTCATTAAAGGCTCCCACAATAATTAAAAATATTGAAGAAAATTTAGAACAATATCCAGAGTATAGTGAATTCCTTGACGGCAATAGAAAATTTGGCGGTTGCCCTTCTATTACCCAAACTAAAGACGGTACGGTTTGGCTTTCCATAACATCGGGTGGTACAGGGGAAGATATGTATAACTATGCAGCTCTTTATAAAAGTACTGACGGCGGCAAAACATTTGGCGAATTTGTACTTGTGGCAAACCCCGATACACCTGTCCGTACGAGTGAACCGTATGTTTGGTGCGCTCCTGACGGAGAACTGTTTTTCTGGTGGAGTCAAATGTTTGTTGTTCCGGGCGGTGGCAATTCAGATGGAAGAATGGGCATATTTATGATGCGTTCTTCCGATAACGGCAAAACCTGGACACAACCCAAACGAATTTGTGACGGTTTTGCAAACCAAAATCCGATAGTACTCAAAGATGGAAGCTATGCTTTGCCGGTAAATATTTGGAACAATAACGGTAAGTATTCTGAATTAAATAATAAAAAGTGTCCTACGCTTTACATTTCTAATGATAAGGGCGAAAATTGGATTTATGCCGGCGGTGCAAAAGATAGTAATAGCGGCTGTTCGGATTCGTGGTTCTATGAAAATAGTGTAATCGAATATGATGACGGCACACTCGCAATGTATTATAGAACTATCGGCGGTAAGGTGGGCGTTATTACTTCTACTAACGGCGGTGAAACGTGGTCGGCTGAAATAGATTCCGAAATTTCTTATACTAGCGCAAGAACCGCATCAATAAGACTTAAAGACGGCACTACAATTTTTATTTCCCATAACGAAGAGTTGGCTCAGGGTGCAAGAAAATATTTATCGGTTTGGATTGGGGAATTTGATAAAGAAAAGGGTATATATACCAAAAATGACGAATATATGCTTGAACTTGATGTAGTTGGCTGGTATCCGTCAGTCTATGAAGGTAATGACGGTTTCCTGTATGTAACCTATGATAGAGCAAGAGGCTCCGGTGGTTGTGCTATGGTTGCAAAAATTACAGTTGATGATATCAAAGCAGGTAAACTTGTGAGCGAAGGCTCTTTCTTAAAACGTCTTGCCTTTAAGGGTGACTGCGAAGGACTTCCCAGCGCTACGCTTTCATTTGAAACAAATGGTGGAGAAGAAATAGATTCCATGACATTCCGCACCAAAAACGATGATTTTAATACCCCATATGAAGTAAGAGTTCTGCCAAAGGCAGTAAAGCAGGACATTGCCTTCTTGGGCTGGTCGACAGTTCAATACGGCGAAGTTGAATATCAAGCAGGTGATAACTATACACCTACCGCTATGAAAGAAACATTATATGCAATTTTTGATGAAAAACAACCTATAACCAAGAATTATTACGTTAAAAATGGCGGTACAGGTTACGGTACTTCTGTAACAAATCCTGCAGCAACGGTCAGGGACGTTCTAAATACGATTGTAAAAGTTGATAAATTGGGTGCGGGTGATATAGCAAATATCTATATTATGCAAAGAGATGATTGGGATACGGTTGACCTTGATAATGGTATTTGTAATTATATGACAGCTTGGTCTGTAAGCGGCGAAAAAATACTTACTGCGCACGACTGTGAAATTGTGGTTCAAGCTTATGATAATACAAAAACTACGTATCTTGCTTTTGTTGAAAATGCGTATGTACAGCAGGATTTAGTGCTTGCAGGACCGACCACATTTAAAAACATAACTCTAGTAAGTTGTATAAGCGAGTTTTCAGGTGTTGTAGCTAACGGTAACAACCTTACATACGATGTAGGCACTGAACTTTCAAGAATGCAGTCTAAGGGTGATGTTGTTATTGAAACCAAGTTCCCCGGACGTATTTTGGCACTTGACAATAACGGAATAGGCGGAACCAATAACACTTATATAAAACCGCAAAAAATTATCTTTGAAAATGAAAGAGGCGGTTATACAACCCGTTCATTGTATATAAGTGGTAATGGTGCCACGAAGACTACATATAAGGAAGATGTCACTTTAATTTTCAATAACAGCAAATTGTCCCGAGAAATTTATTGGGGTGCCAATAGAGATGACGGTGCCGCGGTTACCTTTGAAAAAAATCTTAATGTTGATATTAAATCAGCGGAAAAGCTAACGAACTCTATGGGAAAGATAGAGCTTAATATTAATGGCGCCTTCCAATACATTATTAATTCCAATGTTCAGGTAACAAACGATATATCCACAATTACCAATATCAATGCTAAAGGCGGCAAATGGATTATTACAAATCAGACTTCAATTAACGATTTGTTTGATTTTACTGCAACTGCAGGCGAATTTAAGATAAAATCTGAATTTGGAATTGTGGCTGTTTCGAGTAACGGTGCAGTTTATTCACCGGATGCTAAAGGTATTTTGAAAATGCCCGCAGGTGTTTATACCGTAAAGCAAGCAACTGTAGGCGACCCTAATGCAAACGGAGAAGTTAATATTTGCGATTTGGTAATGGTTGATGAGCTTATTGCTTCAGGAATTACATATTTCCCATCAGCTGATATTGACGGTAATGGCAAGGTAGAACTAGCTGATATAGCAAAACTTAAAAAACAGCTTTTAGGTGTGAAATAAAATAGTGTACTTAAACGGAGATGCTTTGTATTGAGGTGTTCTCCGTTTTTGTATAAAAGATTGTTACGCCTATAAATCGGCTTGCAAAAACATAATGCAGTTTATAAAAAGTGACCTTGTATAAGGTCGCTTTTTATAGCATTTTATCATCAGTTGCGGGATTGTTTAGAAGCTTTCCGCTTTCGGAAAATCGTGAACCGTGGCAGGGGCAATCCCAAGAATGTTCGGCTTTGTTATATTTTAAAGCGCACCCTAAATGTGGACAGCGTGGTTTAGTGGGTGTTAAAAGATTTATCAAAGCTTCGGTGCCGTTTATTGCTAATTGCGGACGGAAAATTGTTCTCGAAGGGGAAAAGATTTCTTTATAGATATTTTCCTTATCTGTTACCAAATCACAAAGCAGTTTTGCCGATACTAATGCCGAAGTCATACCCCATTTATTAAAACCGGTTGCAACATAAAGGTTTGGCGTGTTTTTAGAATATTGCCCAATATAAGGAATATCATCTAATGTTTTGCAGTCCTGAGTTGCAAAATGAGTGATTTCTTTGGAATGGGGATAATGAATATTAGCAAAATGTCGCAATTCGTTATAGCTTCCGCCATTTTTACCTGTGCGGTGACCGCCACCACCTAAAAGCAGTAGATTATTATGGTTTCTAAATGAGAGACCGGTGTCTTTTTCATCGACATATATACCGTTTAAATTTTGTGCGTTTTTGAGCGCCAAAACATAAGAACGGTGCTGATACATTTTTAAAAAATATCCACCGTGTTTATTGATTATTGGAAAGTGGGTTGCTACTATAATTTTTTTGGCAGTTATTTTGCCATACTTGGTTTTAGCACCATTTGGCAGAAGTTCTAATATTTTTGTATTTTCATATATATTAAGCCCATTTGCTATATTGTAAAGAAATTTCAGTGGGTTAAACTGTGCTTGATTTTTAACCTTTACAGCACCCGCAACTTTAATGGGAAGTGGTAAATCGGTGACAAATTCAGCGCCAATTCCTGTTTCATTTAATGCTTCAACTTCGTTTTCTATCTTTTTTGGGTTATTTAGTGAATAAACATAAGAGTCACTTTCAGAAAAATCACAATCAATGCTTTCACACATACTACGGTAGTCACTTAGCGCTTCATTGTGCGCTTTTAAATAAAGCGATAATGTATCCTTTCCAAAGCGTTTGAGCATTTTATCAAAAATAGCGCCGTGATGATAAGTTATTTTTGCAGTTGTATTTTGTGTGACACCGCTGCAAATAGTGTTTTGTTCGGCAATAACATAATCTACGCCTGCCGCCTTTAGCATATATCCGCATAATAATCCGCTTATCCCACCGCCAATAATTAAAACATCGGTTTTAATGTCACCGCTTAATGTCTTGAAATTTGGCTTTTTATAGCCAATATTCCAAATAGATTCCATAATAACACCTCATCTTTTAGTATTTAATATTTTTACTTGCAATATACCTGAATAAATGTTATACTAAATACGAATAAATGTTCGAGGTGTGATTTTTTTGCCTAAAAAACCGCTAACTGAAAAACAACAAAGTGTTTATAATTTTATAGTTAAACAAATGGCAGGTGGTTTTCCGCCAACTGTTCGCGAAATTTGTAACAATACAGGAATTAAGTCTACTTCAACAGTACACGCAATTTTGGGTGTACTTGAAGAAGAAGGTTATATTGTGCGTGATGCTAAGTATTCGCGTGCTATAAAGCTTGATACAGGGTATGATTCTTCAATGGTACCGCTTGTGGGTAAAATTACCGCGGGTAAGCCTATATTAGCGGTTGAAGAAATTGAAGATTATATACCTTATCCTTCGAAGGATGCTGACGGCCTTTTTGCGTTAAAGGTTGTAGGTTATAGTATGAAAAATGTGGGTATAATGGATGGCGATATAATTGTAGCCGATAAAAATTCCCCTTGTCGCAGTGGTGATATTGTTATTGGTATGGATGGGGAAGATGCTACAGTGAAACGTCTTTTAATCAAGGATAAGCAGATTATATTTATGCCCGAAAATGAAGATTTTGACCCCATTTATCCCGAAAATCCTACCGTACTCGGAAAGGTAATAGGTAGCTTCAGGAAGTATTAATTATGAAATGTATTGAACTTTTTACAGATGGCGCTTGCTCTGGTAACCCTGGTCCTGGCGGTTGGGGAGTGGTGCTTAAGTATAACGGCCATGAAAAAGAGCTTTCGGGCGGAGAAGCTAACACTACAAATAACCGAATGGAACTAACTGCCGCTATAGAAGGGCTTTCGGCGCTTAAGGAGCCTTGCAAGGTAAGACTGGTTACCGATTCTAAATATGTTGCTGACGGAATTACTAAAGGCTGGGCAGAGTCTTGGCGAAAAAATAATTGGCGCAAGGCGGATAAAAAACCTGCATTAAATCCTGATTTATGGGAAAAGCTTTTAAACCTTATAAGTGAGCATGATGTTACTATTGAATGGGTAAAGGGTCACGCAGGGCACCCCGAGAATGAACGCTGCGACCAATTGGCAGTAGCGTACTACAAAAAATTACAGGAGAATTTATGAATATAGCGTTTTATACACTGGGTTGTAAGGTTAACCAATATGAAACTCAGGTTATGCGTGAAGCATTTATAAATAAAGGTCATACAGCGGTGCCGACATCGGCACCGTTTGATGTGCTTATAATAAATTCGTGTACAGTCACGGCTGAGAGTGACCGCAAAACAAGGCAGATACTTCACCGTTTTCGCAAAAACAATCCAAACGCTGTTATTGTGCTTACGGGTTGTATGGTACAGGCTTTCTCCCAAAAATCTAAGGCACTCGAAGGCGCAGACATAGTAATCGGTAATACCGATGTGATGCGGGTTATCGGGTGTGTTGAGCAATTTTTGCTTGACGGCAAACCGATTTTCGAAGTGGGCGAGCATATGCGCACCGAAAGGTTTAATACCCCGTCTATTGAAAATTTTTCCGAGCGTACACGCGCGTATATGAAAATAGAAGACGGTTGTGACCGCTTTTGCAGTTATTGTATAATCCCTACCGCGCGCGGATGGGTTCGTTCAAAACCGATTGATGAAATTAAAGCCGAAGCCGAAAGACTAGCAAAAAACGGCTTTGTTGAAGTTGTGTTAGTAGGTATAAATCTTACTTCTTACGGTAAGGGTGAGAATATCGACATTTGTGATGCTATAGATGTGGTTTGTGAAGTGGAGGGCATTAAGCGTGTGCGTTTAGGCTCGCTTGAACCTGACCATATTACTGATGAAATGCTTGAGCGTATAAAACGGCAGGATAAGTTTTGCCCGCAGTTTCATTTGTCCTTGCAGTCGGGATGTGATGCTACCTTAAAGCGTATGAACAGGCATTACGATACCGCCTTTTACCGCGATTTAGTTAAGCGTATCCGTAACACCTTTGAAAACGCCGCCATTACTACAGATATTATGGTAGGCTTTGCAGGGGAGAGTGAGCAAGAATTTTCTGAAAGCCTTGCTTTTGCTAAAGAAATAGGCTTTGCAAAATCACATATTTTTGCATATTCTCGCCGCGAGGGTACTGTGGCTTACGGGCTTCCTAACCAAGTAAGCAATGCCGATAAGGCTGACCGTTCTAAGCGTATGATTGAAGCGACAATTAAAACCGAGCAAGCATTTTTGGAAAACCTTATAGGTAAAACTATGAATGTGCTTTTCGAAGCCGAGAATGAAGGTTATACCGAAAATTATTGTCGCGTTGTTGTTAAAAACGCTGATGTAAGTACGGGGGAAATACACCCTGTAAGAATAATCGAGCGTAAAAATGACATTTTAATAGGACAAATTTAAAATAAACACCGCCTGTAAAGAAAAAAACTTGACAGGCGTGTTTTTTTGTGATATACTCTCTTAGGTTAATAAGAAGGTGGGGTTTTTATGACTAAAAATTTATATATTTCTGCCCTGCTTGATGTATACGGTGATTTTCTTAACGAAAAAGCGAAAGCACTTACCGAATACTATTATAACGAAGATTTATCTTTGGCAGAAATTGCCGAAAATGAGGGTATAACCCGCCAAGGTGTACGCGACCAGATAAAGCGTGCCGAAGCGCAGTTAATGTCTTTAGAAGAAAAGTGCGGCTACTGTAAAAAGTTTATGACACTGAAAGAACTTTCTGCAAAGTATACCGATGGCGATAAAAATGCTATAACCGAAATTTTAGATATTATAAATAATTTGTAAGGAGTGTAATAATGGCATTTGACAATTTATCCGATAAATTAGCATCTGTATTTAAAAAATTACGCTCTCGCGGCAAATTGTCTGAAAGCGATGTTAAAACCGCTATGCGCGAAGTGCGCTTGGCACTTTTAGAAGCCGATGTTAACTATAAAGTAGCAAAGGATTTTACAAATTCTGTTACCGAAAAATGCATTGGCGAAAATGTTATGGAAAGCCTTACTGCTCCGCAGATGGTTATAAAAATCGTAAGGGATGAGCTTACAGCCCTTATGGGTAGCGAGCAGGCACGTCTTAAAACATCTAATAAGATACCAACCGTTATTATGATGTGCGGTTTGCAAGGTTCGGGTAAAACCACCCACTCGGCAAAGCTTGCAAAGCATTTAAAGGATAAGGGTCATAGACCTATGCTTGTTGCTTGCGATATTTACCGCCCTGCCGCTATTGAGCAGTTAAAGGTTGTAGGTAAAGCAGTAGGCGCACCCGTTTTTGAAATGGGTACCGAAAAGCCTGAGATTATTGCTAAAAAAGCAGTAGATCACGCTAGGGACTACGGTCACGATTTTGTTATTTTGGATACTGCAGGTCGTCTTCATATTGATACCGAGCTTATGGATGAGCTTAAGCGTATAAATGAAGCGGTTGAGATTGATAATATTCTTCTAGTACTTGACTCAATGGTTGGTCAAGATGCGGTTAATATTGCTAAAGCTTTTAACGATATTCTTGAAATCAGCGGTGTTATCTTAACAAAGCTCGACGGTGATACCCGTGGCGGTGCGGCGCTTTCTGTAAAAGCGGTTACAGGTAAGCCCATAATGTTCGCAGGTGTGGGCGAAAAGCTTGATAAGTTAGAAGAATTTCACCCCGACCGTATGGCATCGCGTATTTTGGGTATGGGCGATGTACTTTCCCTTATTGAAAAGGTTGAAACTGAAATCGACCAAAAGGAAGCTGAACGTGCAGCACAAAGACTTGCAGAAAACAAGTTTGACTTAAACGATTTGTTAGAACAGTTTAGGCAAATTAAAAAGATGGGTTCCTTAAAGAGTATAATTTCAATGTTACCAGGCATGGAAAAACAGGTTAGAGATGTTGATATTGATGACCGCGCTCTTTTAAGAACCGAAGCTATAATTACTTCTATGACTAAAAAAGAACGCGCAAAGCCTGACATTATAAACGGTCAGCGCAGAAAGCGTATTGCCGCAGGTGCAGGCGTTAGTGTTGAAGAAGTAAACAAGCTTATGAAGCAGTATGAACAAATGAAAAAAATGTTCAAACAAATGAACTCTAAGGGCGGCAAGCGTAACTTGATGCGCCAAATGGGTAATATGGGCAATATGAATATGCCCGGTGGATTTGGTTTTTAAGATATTTAATCTTTAAAAATATAATTTTAATTTGGAGGTGTTTTAAATGGCAGTTAAAATCAGACTTCGTCGTATGGGCGCTAAGCGTGCTCCTTTCTACCGTGTAGTTGTTGCTGATTCAAGATTCCCACGTGATGGTCGTTTTATCGAAGAAATCGGTACTTATGATCCCACTAAGGACCCCGCTGCAGTAAACATTGATAGCGAAAAGGCTAAGAAATGGATTGCTAACGGTGCACAACCTACTGATACAGTTAAAGCTTTACTTAAAAAGAACGGTGTTCTTTAATTTGTAGGCTTTTGTGAGGTAAGAAATGAAAGATTTATTAATTTCTATCGCTTCGGGTCTTGTTGAAAATCCAAGCGAAGTAAAAGTTGTAGTTGATGAGCCTAATGAAGCAGGTGTTACTGTTTATCATTTACAGGTAGCTGTTAATGATGTTGGCCGAGTTATCGGTAAACAGGGCAGAATTGCTAAGGCTATCCGCACTGTTATTCGTGCTGCTGCTAATAAAGCAGGCGAATCGGTTGCAGTTGAAATCGACTAAAGTGTGCATACCCCCACATTGTTGGGGGTATTTACTTAAATAAGACTTTTAAAAATGGTGATGTTATGAAGAATAGATACCTTGAAGTAGGAAAAATTGTTGGCACCCACGGTGTAAAGGGTGCTACTCGTGTTCAGGTTTGGGCAGATGATAACGATTTTCTGAAACAGTTTAAATATTTATATACAAGCGACAGTGGGGAAGGAAAGCTCACTGTTTTAAGGGTGCAACCACACGGAAATATATCCATTGTAACCTTTAAGGGTGTAGACAGTATTGAACAAGCCGAAAGCTTTAGAAATACCGTTCTTTATATGGACCGTAAGGATGTAAAATTGCCCGAAGGCAGATATTTTATAACCGATTTAATTGGTGTTACGGTATATGATGCTGATAACGGTACTGTTTACGGTAAAGTAACCGATGTTTCTGCAACGGGTGCTAACGATGTTTGGCATATAACAAAGGATGATAAAGAGTATTTAATCCCTGTTATTGACGAAGTTTTAATTAGTGTTGATATAGAAAAAGAAAGTGCTTTTATTAGACCCTTGAAAGGAATTTTCGATAATGAGGATTGATATTTTAACCCTTTTTCCTGAAATGTGCGAAACGGTAATGAGCGAGAGTATTATTGGTCGCGCACGCAAAGCTCAAAAGGTAGAAATTGTATGTACTAATATCCGCGATTTTGCTAATAATAAGCACAATAAGGTTGATGATACCCCTTATGGTGGTGGAATGGGTATGGTTATGGCGGCAGAGCCGATATATAATGCATATAAAAGCCTTTATAACGAGGGTGAAGAAAAACCGCATTTGGTGTATTTGTCACCTAAGGGCAAAACCTTTAATCAACAAAAGGCTATAGAATTATCAAAGCTTGACCGTTTGGTGCTTTTGTGCGGACATTATGAAGGCATTGATGAACGCGTTATTGAAGAAATTGTTGATGAAGAAATATCTATAGGCGATTTTGTTTTGACAGGTGGGGAATTACCTGCTTTAACGGTTGCAGATGCAGTTTGCAGAATGTTACCGGAAGTTTTGTCAGACGAGCTTTGTTTTAGTGAAGAAAGTCACTTTTCAGGTCTTTTAGAATACCCACAATATACCCGCCCTGCAGAATGGATGGGCAGGGAAGTGCCTGAAGTTTTACTGTCGGGCAACCATAAAAATATCGAGAATTGGCGTAGGTGTAAATCGTTACTTTTAACAATTGAAAAACGCCCCGATATGTTATCCGAGTCGGATTTGACCGAAAAAGATAAGAAACTTTTGAAAAAAATCGAAAACATGCTTTGATGTTGTGATGAAATTGCACAAATTGGTGTGCCTTAAATATAAATTTGTTGGATAAATATTAGAACTTTTTCACAAATAATTGACTATTGCATTAAATGTGTTATAATAGTCTTGTAAAAAAATTTACCATTTAACGATAAGGAGTTATTTTATAATGTGCGTTAAAGATGTTGTAATTCATAATCAAGCAGGTTTACATGCTCGTCCGGCTACCTTCTTTATCCAAAAGGCTAATGAATATAAGTCTTCAATTTGGGTTGAAAAGGATGAAAGAAAAGTTAACGCAAAAAGCCTTTTAGGTGTTCTTTCTTTAGGTATTGTTGGCGGTACTACTATCAAGATTATTGTTGACGGTTCCGATGAAAAGGAAGCTCTTGAAGGTCTTGTAAATTTAGTTGAATCTGGTTTTGCTGACTAATTTTTTAAAAAACAAATTATTGCCGAACGGCTAAAAAAGTTGTTCGGCAATATTTATTGTTGCCCACTTAATTTTTGTCAATAGAAAAAGTTTTTTCTATTGACAAATAAAAAATTAATGGTATAATATTATTTGCGCGTTAGCGAAGATGGTAAGTTTTCCTGCGTGCCTAATGGTGAAAAAGCACGCAAAGAAATAGATAACTTCTTCACTATTCACTATTACTTATTATTTTAAATTATCCGGGTGTGGCGCAGCTGGTAGCGCGCTTGACTGGGGGTCAAGAGGCCGCAGGTTCAAGTCCTGTCACTCGGACCAAAAATCCCAAAGAGGCAAATGCTTCTTTGGGATTTTTATTTTCTTCAAAGAAAGTACTCAAAAATATTGACTACCGTTATGCATATATGATATTATAATATATATAATAGAATAATTGTATATATTTGTGAAAAAGGAGTTGACAGTGGTGGCTTTTATAAGCAGTTTGAAAGAAAAAATTGGCGCGTACTGTGACTTCTCTGATATAGTTTTATTACTTTCTTTTATATTTATTGGCGGATTTAATGACTTTTTGGCGTGCTTTATTTCAATAGCGCTTTTAGTATATCTTATTTTTAAAATATGCAAAAACGGTATTTTGGAAATTAGGCTTAATTTTTTAACAATAGCTTGTTTTTGTATTTCCTTATTTTACGGTTTTACAATACTTTGGGCGATTGATTCGGGAATGGCGTTTATCGGCTTTTTAAAATATTTGCCGCTTGCTTTGTATGTGATTTTTTTATCGCAATCGGGCAAAGAAAAACGGGTTCTTGAAATTTTGCCGTTATTTATTGCGGTTTTGGTTATTGTTTCAAGTGTTTGTTCTTTAATACCACCAATTAAAGACTTTTTTCTTGTAGCTGACCGTCTTGCAGGATTTTTTCAGTATCCTAATACCTTTGCGCTGCTTTTACTTATATGCGAGTTATTGGTTATAGGTAAAAATAAATTCTCGATTATTGATTATATAACCCTTTTGGTGTTGATATTTGGTTTACTTTATACGGGAAGCCGAACCGTTTTCGTATTGTTTTTGGTTTCTAATTTTGTAATGATTCTTGCCAAAACATCGGGTCGAAAGCGCGTAGTATTTTTTGCAATAGCAATAGCGGCGCTTGTTGCTATTCTTGCTGTTGCATTTTTGGGCGGTGAAGGTAACGTTTTAAGCCGTTATCTTAAAATTGGTTTAACCGAAAGCACCTTTGTGGGTCGTTTGCTTTACATTGTAGATGCGCTGCCGCTTTTACTTAAATATCCGTTTGGACTTGGGTATTACGGTTATCATTTTGTACAAGGCTCGTTACAAACAGGCGTTTACAATGTATCTTTTGTGCATAACGATTTTTTACAGTTAGCACTTGATGTGGGTATAATTCCTGCATTGATATTTATTATTACAATTGTTCGTTATTTCTTTAAAAAGGATATACCGTTTAATAAAAAAATTATAGTTGCGGTGTTTGTTATACACAGCATGCTTGACTTTAACCTACAGTTTGTAGGAATGTTTATGTTATTGTTACTGCTTTTAGACGATAACAGAGGTAAGATTATTAGCTTTAAAAAGCTTTCGTGGGCAAAAATTTTATTGCCGACATTAGTTTTACTTAATTTGTATATGGGAGTAGCCTTAACATTATCGCAGTTTACGGCATATAACGCGGCGGATGCGTTATACCCTTACAACACTCGCAACAAGCTATTACTACTCGAACAACAAGAAGATGTTAACGAAGCAAATATAATTGCCGATGAAATATTAGAGTATAACACTTCTTACTATGCACCCTACAGTATTAAAGCTAAATACTACTATTCAAAGGGTGATTTTAAAGGTGTTATTGAAAGTAAAAATGCGGTATTTTTACGAAACCGATTCAGATATACTGAATTTAAGGAATACGGTATTATGCTTGTTAACGGCATTTTAGCTTACGAGCAAATGGGCGATAGTGCAAGCGCAAATGTGCTTAAAACCGAGCTTTTGTCTTTGAAAGCAGGTATGGAGAGTAATAAAGAAAAAATTAGCCGACTTGGAAGTATGATAAATGAACAGCCTATAACTACACTTCCTAACGATATTTTGCAATATATCGACAAAATTACAAATGAAGCAGGTGATTTGAATTAAAAGGATTATTTCGATTTTTATCTGCCTGTCAATTCTTTTATCCCTTTGTGCGTGTTCTAATAATAACAATGCTTTAAAGATTTATTCGAGCGATAACAAACTTTTTGCAACGATTAAATCCGAAAAGTCACTTAGTAAAGACGAAGACAAGGCTTATTTACAAATTGCGGTAGATGAAGCGACTAGCATTATTGCAGAACGGTTAAAGCTTGATGAAAAGGCTGCAAGAAACGAGCTTTTAAAGGGCGGATACAGTATTTACACCGCTTTGGAAAGTGTGGTAAATAAAGACCTTAAAAAAGCCTGCAAAGATTATGACAAAAATGTTGATGTAGCCGCCGCTATTACTGATTTAAACGGGGATTTGGTTGCGGCTTACGGCACCGATAAGGGTAAAGATGCCGAAAATCTGGCGACCGCTTTAAATCAACCCTGTTCATCGTTAAAGCCGTTGAGCGTATATGCTCCTGCAATTGACGACGGTACAATAAACTGGTCAAGCAGATATGAAGATTCACCTTACAAATATGTAAAAAATCTTGAAGGAGTTATGCGACCGTGGCCTAGTAATTCGAGTGAAGTTTACTCTGAACGCTACGCTTACATATACCAAGCTATAATGGAATCAATGAATACAGTTGCAGTTAAATGCCTTAAAGATTACGGGATTGAAAAATCAATCCGCTTTTTAGAGGAAAGCTTTAATATGCGAGTGGGTCCCGAAAAAACAACTGCTAAAACGCTTGGCGCGGAAGAAGTAATGGGTAACATTGCTTTAGGCTTTTTGACTGACGGTGCAAGCGTTGTGGATATGGCAGGATATTACCAGATTTTTGCAAACGGCGGTAAATATGAAGCGCCGCTTGCGGTGCTTAAACTTTGCGACAATAGTGGAAACATAGTTTACGAGCGTAAATATTCACCAAAGCAGGTTATAAAAAACACAACCGCGGACATTATGAACAGAATGCTTAAAGAAGTTGTAAATGAGGGCGGAACGGGTGAAGCTGCAAAATGCAAAAGCGTTGAGGTTGCTGGTAAAACAGGTACCGATGACAACTTTAAGAATAACTGGTTTGTAGGGGTAACACCTGAATACAGCTGTGCTTTTTGGCATGGACTAAGTGATAATAACTCGGCTGCAAAGATTTTTTCAAGCGCAGTTGATAAGATTTATTCTTCTAAAAAAGATTACAAGAAAAGCTTTGCTTTTCATTCTAATCTTAAAAAGGTGGCTTACTGTACTGAAAGCGGTAAGCAGTTAAATCCTAATTGTACGATTATCCGCACAGGATATTACACTTTTGACAATGTTCCCGGTCTGTGTGATCGGCATTGATATAAAAAGGGGAGGTTTTTATGAAATCTATTCTTAAAAAATTGTTTGCAACGACATTAGCAATTATTATGCTATTTTCTGTTGGAAACACCGCAGTTATTGCATCTGCTTCTTCAGCGCAAAACAGTGTTGTTTTGGCGCTTGATGAAGAAAAAACAGTGACAATATCAGAACGAGGTGGTGAAGCATATATTTATTTCACACCTGAAACTGATATGACAGGATCTTTTATAATTGATTGTAATAAGAATGTTAATGTCAAAATTTGTTCTAATGCAGGCATATTAAAGGAAGACTGTTGTTATGTGTATGGCAAGAATTCGGTTGAATGGCAGCTTGCTGCAGGTACAGAATATTACTTTATAGCAAGCTTTGAAAGCACATATTATACAGGTGATTTTACTGTAAAAGTAAATGCTTTGCCTGCAATTTCTGATATTGTGATTGAAGATTATGAAATGATTGAAAATCACATAGGAAGTTATGTTGAAGATTGGAATGCAGAAACTGAGCAAAACGAAACCTATTTCGGTTATCATTGGTATACTGAGTATCCGTATACTGTATATTTTGAAAACGGTGAAAGTGTTAGCGGTAAGGGTAATACACTTAATTATAATGATAAGGAATATGGCTTCTACACTACGGATAACCAGTCGGTAACTAGTCCGTGGACAGTAGGTAATACCTATACACCCAAGGTTTCTGTTTGGGGATTTGAAAAGGAACTTTCTGTTTCTATTGTAGAAACCCCTGTAAAGAGTCTCACGATTGAGCCAATTAGTGTGATTGAAAACTATGATGGTTATAAATCAGGGGACTATGATGAAAACTGGGAATACCAAAATTATTATCGCTATGCTTGGGAAGGTAAGGTTGCCTATACAATTGAGTTTTTTGATGGTGAAGAAATAGCAAATGATTACGGTCAAAACTTCGAATATAAGGGTGAAGACTATTATCTTTCTTATTCTGATGACCAAGGCCTTAAAAACCAATGGACAGTAGGCAATACTTATAATGTTACCGTTTCGGCATTGGGTTATGAAGTTGAAGTTCCCGTTACGGTTGTAAAGACCCCGGTTAAAAACATTACTTTTTCTCCCATAGATATGATAGAAAATACCGGTGGATACTGGGGTAGCGAATGGAACGATGAAACCAATGCGTTTGATAAGGAATACTATCATTATAATTGGCATGAGTGCAATCCTACCTATACAGTAGAGTTTGAAAACGGTGATACAATTACCGATTCAGGAGTATATTTGCCTATAGGTAATGATTCCCATTATATGTTCCCGAATGACGACCAAAGCTATGATAATGCTTGGAAGGTTGGAAACTCCTATAATGCAACCGTTTCGGTTTTGGGATATACCGCAACTGTTCCGGTTAATATTATCGCTTCTCCTGTTGAGAGCATAGTTTTCGAGCCGATTGAGCTAATTGAAAATTATAATGGTAGCTATTATAATCAAGACCAAGAGAATGAATATTTCTATTATGATTGGCAACAATACCTTTCATATACAATAAACTTTAATAATGGCGATGCACCTGTAACCGGATATGGTAGCTATTTTGAATACAATGGTCAAGGCTATAATCTAAGTTTATATGATGATCAATCTTATGAAAATCAGTGGAAAGTAGGAAATACCTATCCCGTTAACATCTCGGCTTTAGGTTGCGAAGCACAGGTTAACGTTAAAATTAATGAAACCCCAATTGAAAGCATTACCGCCCAGCCTATAGAGATGATTGCAGGTTACGATTCCTATTTAAATGAAGGTTGGAATTATGAAATCGGAGAATATGAAGAATATACGCACTATCCTTGGGGTAACAATCTTTCATATACTGTAAAATTTAAAGACAGTGATGAGGTTGTTACAGCAAACTCAACAAGCTTTGAGTATCAGGGAGAATGGTATTCAGTTAGCACAAGGGATAATCAAGGCCCGTCTACTGAGTGGAAAGTAGGTGACACTTATACTGCTACAATATCTGCATTAGGCTACACAGCGGATGTTCCTGTTTCTATAGTCCAGTCTCCTGTAACTAATGCTGTTTTTGAGCCTATTGAACTATTAGAAAAAGCCGACGGTTACATACGTAATGAAGGTTCAGATGCTGAGTATTTTTCATATAGTTTTGATGAGCATTTACATTATACTATTTATTTAGGTGATGAAGAGCCAATTAAAGTTGATGGAACCTCTTTTGAATATAACGGAAAAGGACGCTCGTTATTATATGAAGACCCACAATCTTTTGAAAATCAATGGGTAGCAGGTAACACATACAATGTTACGGTTTCGGTTTTAGGCTATGAAGTAAGTGTACCTGTTACAATTAAAGCTTCCCCCATTGAGAGTATAGTGGTTAATCCTATTGAATTAATTGCAGGATATGATGGTTCCACAACCGAAGATTATATTGATGAAACCGAAAGCTATGAAGAATATTTTAAGTATTCGTGGGGAAGCAAGCTTTCCTATACTATAAACTTTAAAGACGGTACTGAAGCTATTATAGGCAATGGTAATTGGGTTGAATATCAAGGTGAAGAATATTACATTTCAAGAAAAGATAATCAGTCATATTATAACCAGTGGACAGCAGGCAACACCTATACCGCTACAATTACAGCTTTAGGTTTTTCTACTGATGTTCAGATTAAAATCGTCGATTCACCTATTGATTATATTACAGTTAACCCGCTTTCGCTTACTGTACATTCAAACGGTTTCTGGAATAATGACTGGAATCCCGATACCAATAAATATGATAATGAGTATTATCAGTATCAATGGTATGACCATTTTACCTATAAAATAGTATTCAAAAATGGTGATGAGGTTGAAGGAAAAACCGCTTGGTTCACCTATAACGATGAAGACTATGAATTTATTTTTGATACCGAACAAGGCTTTGAGAACGAATGGACCGTCGGTAATACATATAATCCAACTATTTCATTAATGGGTTATACCACAACGGTTCCTGTTACTATTAAGGAATCTCCTGTTGAAAGTATTACTGTAAAGCCCATTAAGCTCATTGAAAATATTGATGGTTATCACGAAACAGAGTATGATTATGATACCGAAAGTGAAGTTAGCTATTATAAGTATGATTGGCGTAATAATGTTTCCTACACCATAAAGCTTAAGGATGGCACCGAGATTGAGGGTAATGGTGGCGATTTCGAATATGAGGATGTTTACCATAATATTCATACAAAGGATGATCAAAGCTACTCGAATGTGTGGACCTCTGACAATGTAGGAACCGCAACTCTTTCAGTTTGGGGTTATACAGTAGATGTTCCTATTACAATTTTAAAGATTAACGCTACACCAATTACTCCAAATATAAATAAAAATGCTTCAATTACTTTTGGTGGAGAAAAGGTATTTTTCTCATTTACTCCCGAAACAAGCGGTCTTTACGGTTTTGAATCACTCGCTAATGATGATACTGTTGCAGATCTTTATGATTCGAATTTTGAATTGCTTGAATCTAATGATGACGGTGCAAACGATAGTAACTTTATGATTATTCGCAAGCTTGAAGCAGGTCAGACCTATTACTTTGCGGCGAGATATTACAATAAAGAAAAAATCGGTTCTTTCCCTGTATTACTTACAAAGTATCCCGAAATTACCGATATTGAATTTAAACCTATTGAAATTATTTCGGGTACTAATGGATATATAACAAATGACTGGGATGAAGAAAGCCAGGAGTATAAAGATTACTACTATTATGAATGGAAGAATCTTCTTTCTTATACTGTTCATCTATCAACAGGCGAAACTATTGAAAGCAATGGTTCTTCGTTCAATTACAACGGCAAAAATTATTATTTAACTGTAAGCGATAATCAAAGCTATATGTCCAAATGGACAGCTGAAAACAATTATACAGCAACTGTTGATGTTTGGGGCTACAGTGAAGATGTTACAGTTTCAATAATAACAACACCGATTGAAAGCGTTACTGTTAATCCTATAATAATTACTGCGTATACAAATGGATATTGGTACGGAGAAGAAGGCGGAACTTTCATTTATGAATGGGAATACAACAATCTGCTTTCGTACACTGTAAAGTTTAAAAACGGTGATACCGCTGAATATGTAAACGATTGGGTTGATTATAATGGTGCATCTTATAGAATAAACATTGAAGATAACCAAAGCTACGACAACCCATGGTATCCCGGAAATACCTATACTATTCCTGTTACGGTTTTAGGTTATACCTTTGATGTTAAAATTTCTATTCTTGAAGAAAATGCATATGAAGATTATACTTATTTAATTCAAGAAGGAAACGCAATTATCACAGGTATTAGTGGAGAGGGTGATGTGCTTGATATCCCCGAAACCGTTAACGGTTATCGCGTTACTTCAATTATATCGCTAGGTAATGCACGCTATAAAGAAATAATTATTCCCGATTGTGTAACATCACTTTCTCTTGATATGTTAAGTGATTGCAGCGATGTTGAAAAGATTACTATAGGCGCAGGCGTTACCGCTATTAGCAGTAAAATCTTTAGATATTCTGCCAACTTAAAGGAAATTGTAGTATCTGAAGCTAATACCGAATATGCATCATTTGACGGTATTGTTTACGACAAGGCAGTAACAAAAATGCTTGCTATTCCGCGCGCTAAAATTACTACACATATTGTTCCTTCAACTGTTACAAATATTGATGCTTACATTAAAGGCTCATATAAATTCGATATTGATTTAACACAGGCAAATACCGATTATACTATGGAAGACGGTATTCTTTACGATAAGGATAAAACCATTATCTATTCGTGCAGCCCGAATAAAACGGGTGAATACACCATGCCTGATACCGTTAAAACTATAACAGACTGTGCATTTATGAAAAGTGCACTTTCAGAGGTTACCGTTTCAGACAATGTAAGCAAGATTGTTTACTATGCATTTGCTGAGAGTGTTGATCTTGAAAAGGTTGTACTTCCTGACACACTTTCAAGTATTGATGAAAGCGCTTTTGAAGGCTGCGAAAGTTTGAGTGATATAACTCTTCCTTCTTCACTTAAATATTTGGGTGAAAAAGCATTTAGAAGAAGTGCAATTAAAACTGTAACTATTCCTGCGGGAATTCGCTCTATTGAGTATGGTACATTCTATAGCACTCCACTTGAGTCAGTTATCTTACCTGAAGGCTTAGCAGAAATTGGAAGTGGTGCTTTTTCGAGAACAGTGCTTGAAAGCGTTAACTTACCTGATAGCGTAAGGAATGTATACAGTCAGGCATTTTATGGTACACCGCTTGAGTCTGTTAAATTAAGTAGTTCACTTGAATATATAGGTGATGCCGCATTTGCAAGGACTAATATATCCGAACTGTTTATTCCAAGCAGTGTACTAACAATTGGCGAAAGCGCTTTTGAAAATTGTAAGATTAAAAAGGTTTCGCTTTCGGAAGGTGTTACTTCAATTGGTAAGTATGCTTTCAGATATAACCAATTTGATACACTTGATTTACCCGACAGCGTAACAAGTATTGCTTATAAATCGTTCAATAGTGTTAAGCAACTTGCTAATATAGATTTACCTAATAATCTTGAACAGCTTGATGGTTATGCTTTCCACGGTACAACTTGGTACGAAAAGAAAGCCGATGGTCCTGTATATCTTGAAGATGCGCTATATCACTATAAAGGCACTATGCCACAAAACGCAAGTGTCACAGTAGCTTCGGGTACACGACTTATGGCTGATTATGCCTTTGAAGACTACAAAACGCTTACTAAGGTAACACTTCCGCTTAGTCTTGAAAGAATCGGCGAATATGCTTTCCTTGGTTGTGAAAGCTTACAGCATGTATATTACGAAGGCGACGAAGACGACCGTGACTCAATAATTATGGATTGGGGAAATGAGCAATTATTAGATGCCGAATGGCACTATAATACTTGTTACCATAGTTGGAAAAAGGCTACCTGTACTAAACCGCAAATCTGTAGCAAGTGCGGTGCTACACAAGGCAAGCCAATAGCACATAGTTACAAATCAACCGTAACCAAGGCTACAACCAAGGCAAACGGTAAAATTGTTAAAAAATGTAGCTGTGGAGCAACTACTACGACAACCATTAAGTATGTAAAATCCTTTAGCCTTTCGACTACAAGCTATACCTATAACGGAAGTGTTAAAACACCAACCGTAACCGTTAAGGATTCAGCAGGTAAGAAACTTATAAAGGATACGGATTATACAGTATCTTATGCAAGCGGTAGAAAGAACGCAGGCACTTATAAGGTGGTTGTGACACTTAAGGGTAACTATAGCGGAAGTAAAACACTTTCGTTTAAGATTAACCCAATCAGCTATTCTAAGTGCAAGTTTAGTCTTTCCACTACCGACTACACCTATAACGGAAAGAAGAAAACACCTTCCGTTACGGTTAAGGATGCAAACGGCAAAAAGCTTACAAAGGATACACATTATACCGTAAGCTATGCTTCTGGCAGAAAGAATGTTGGTTCTTATAAGGTAACAATTAAAATGAAGGGTAACTACTCAGGTACCAAGACCCTTACATTTAAGATTAACCCTGTTAAGACCTCCGTTTCAAAGCTTAAGGCAGGCAAGAAGCCAATTACTGTAACAATAAGCAAAAAGTCCACACAGGTTAAGGGCTATCAGATACAGTATTCAACTTCTAAGAAGTTTACAAGTTCAAAAACAAAGACTATTAGTAGTTACAAGACTACAAAATACACTTTGAAGAGCTTGAAAGCCAAAAAGACCTATTATGTAAGAGTAAGAACTTACAAGACTGTAGATGGCAAGAAGTACTATTCAGATTGGTCATCAAGCAAAAAAACTAAAACGAAATAACAAAAAAGAGCAGGTTTTACCTGCTCTTTTTTTATACTTTTAGATAATAGAAAAGATGTCGGTGAATGTCGGTTTGGTTTTGTGTATTATTAGATTATAAATTAAAGGAGGCAAAATTATGCTTATTGTTGAAATTAATTCAAACAACAATTTAACTGTTAGAAATGAGACATTAGCTAGCTTGGTTTCTGACAGTAAAAAACACGAAACCGTAAAATTTTTATTTCCAAAAAGTTGGGAAAAGTATTCTAAAACTGCGGTATTTTCCTCAGAAAATGTATCGCCCATAAATATTTTACTCAACAAGGAAAACCCATTGTGTGTAGCCGAAGATGAATGTTATATTCCTTTCGAAGTATTGAAAGGGAATTGGTTCGAATTATCAATTTTCGGTGAAAGGGATGAGAGTCTTGCTACTACAACAAGAGAAAGAGTAGAAGTGATTGAAAGCGGATATGCTTTAGGGGATGAGCCGCAAACACCAACACCTGACCAATTTTCTCAAATATTAAATATTATGGATACTACAAAACTGGTTGCGCAGTCAGTTAGAGATGATGCGGATGCAGGCTTGTTTAATGGGGAAAAAGGCGACAAAGGTGAAAAAGGGGATGTAGGTCCTCTAGGACCTAAAGGTGAAAAAGGCGAACAAGGAATACAAGGTGTCAAAGGTGACAAAGGGGATAAGGGGGATGCTTATGCTCTTACCGAAGCGGATAAGCAAGAAATAGCAAACATAGTAGATGTTCCTGATGCCGATTTATCGGGTGCTGCACCTTCAATTACCAATACCATAATCGGTGGAGATAAAACTTTAACAGTAAATGATGTATCACCTATAGCGCATAAGTGTTCTTTAAGGCTAACAAGCGATAGCTATGAGAGTAGAAATATTTATAAGTTCGATAATGTAGATTTTAATAATGAACATGAAAACTCCAATGCAACTTTCACTCTCAATGAAAACGGAACATTTATTATTGCAGGTTCGATTTGGGCAGACACCCCTTCAAGATTTTCAATTTATGTTGATGCTACAAAACTTACGTTAAATGAATCTTATATGTATTCCCTAAGAGATGCAGATAACAATTTTTTATCACCATATAGCGCTGTGACAATTTATAAAGATGGAAGTGTTAATGAAGAATTTGGTGATAACGCTAAGTACCAAATAGTACCAACCGAAGATATTGGCAGTTATTGTTTTATGTATGCAATTATTGGTGACAAATTTAGTGACGACCAGCTTATGTCTTACATTAATAAAACATTTTATCCTCAACTTGAAGCGGGCAAAACTGTAACCGAATGGCAAGAATACGGCGGTGTTTCTTATATTAAAGATTTTAGCGCGGTAACGGTTAATGTTAATGGTACCGAATACACACCAAACGCAGATGGAACTGTAACGGATATAGAAAGTGTTTCGCCTACTATGGAAATCACAACTAATAATGAGTATGCAAATATATGCGACTTTACTTATTGTGCGGATACGAAGAAGTATATTGATAATAATTTAGGCAATAGTTCTGAAGTGGATTTTTCGAATTATTATACTAAGAATGAAGTAGATACTTCTTTTATTAAAACTAAAGCCGTACCTAGTGAGCTTATTGTTACATTAAAGCCAGATGGAAGTACGGATACTTTAGGTTTTGATATGGAAAATAGCAACTACTCTATAGCTAGAAGAGATAGTAAAGGTTGTATTAAGACAAGTGAGCCAACAGAAGATTTACACGCAGCTACTAAAGGATATGTAGATAACGGTCTTGATGCCCTTTCTATCCTTAACACAATGAGCGGTGGAGATAAAACTTTAACAGTAAATGATGTATCAGCTTTGGAACATGAGTGTTCTTTGAAATTGGAGAGTGATACTTATGCAAGTATTGGTGGCAAAAATAAATTTGATGTTTCAACACTTCATGTTGGTGCATATCAAGCGATAGAAGCACCAGAACTGAACATTAATGTTGGAGCAGAAGGTGACGGTAGTTTTACCGCATCGGGAACGGTACCTGCTTCTGATTCTTTATATTTTAATGCTAGTATTAAAAATTTAGTTAAAAATAGAGAATACACTATTTCTGTAAGAAATTCTAAAAACGAAACAATTCCGTTTAACTTTTTTGGACTTGATGTTGAGTATATGCCTGTGGGAGATACAATAGAATGTGCAACTTATCATACTTTTATATTTGATGAACAAGTTAACCACTATATTATAGAATCTTGGTTAACAGGTGGCGAAACAGAAGTAGAAATCGAAGAAACAACTTATTATATTCAAGTAGAAGAAGGTTCTCAAATGACTGAATGGGAGCCTGCAGATGATGGAAGTAGTAGAAATGTTTACGAGTTTAATCGTAATAATATGTCTATAAGTGCCGATGGAGAAGGTACGACATTTACCCCAACATATAACGATAACGGGACTCTTACTATAAATGGTTATTTTATTGATGGCGGATATATTGTGTCTAACTTTGAAAATTTAACTGCAGGTCAACAATATACTTTTTCGATAAATCCTATTGGTGTAATGTTTGGTCAAGCTTATGATAAAGATGGCAGCCAGTATCTAGACGAGTTTAATTGTATTATGAACTCAGATGGTAGTGTAACATTTACAGCTACCGAAAATTTTGTAAGATACGAATTTATTAGTAATCAAATTTTATGTTGGGAAGGTGCACCTTTAGTAAACGAAACTTTCTATCCACAACTTGAATTGGGTTCAGAAGCAACTGAATGGACTGAATATGGTGAAGTAATAATAGTAGAAAAACCTTATATAGAAGATTTAAGCACAGTAACAGTGTATGTAAACAATAAGGCTTATGTACCAAGTGCATACGGAACCGTAACTGATATAGCAAGTGTTTCACCTACAATGGAAATTACAACCGATAACGAACACGCAAATATATGTGATTTCACTTATTGTGTGGATACGAAGAAGTATGTGGATAGCAATGCAGCTTCGGTCGATTTTATAATTGTCACAAATGAACTTCCCGAAACAGGTGAACCAAATAAATTTTACCTTGTGCCTAAAACAGACAGTCAAGAACAAGACCTTTTTGATGAGTTTATTTGGTTGAATAATACTTGGGAATGGATAACCACTAAACAAATTGAGGTAGATTTAAGCGAGTATGTAAAAAATACTGATTATCCAACAAGTACTAAAGCTGGCGCAGTAAAAATAGTTAGTGGGCAGTATGGTATAGGACATAATGACACTGCTGGTTTATATACAATACAAGCAAGTAAAAATGAGATAGACGGCAAAGTATCGCAGCACTTGCCTCTTACTCCTAAATTTTTAGATTATGCTGTAAAGGTAGGTATGACTACTAACAAAGAAACACTTACCGAAGAAGAAAAAGCGGCGGCTTGTGAGTGGTTAGGTTATATGAAAGCGCCAAAACCAGATGCGGCTGGCTATTATATAGCACCAATATTAATGAGTGACGGCAGCCAATCTAGCTTAAAAGTAGGATATAATCCAACTGAATATGCGCTAGCACAGTATAACACTGGTGGTGTTATACAAACTAACACACCAACAGAAGACAATCACGCAGCTAATAAAGCTTATGTAGACGCTGGCACACAGTACGAAGTTATAACAGAAATAACTGTAGAAGAAGTTACAAATTATATAACAATACCTTTGGGTAAAGAAAGAAAATCGGTAAAGCTTTATATTAAAACTCCAGCTGTTGCTAATACTAGTAGTGCTAATATTAGTAGAACTAGTATTAATGGTAATACTTTTATAATCAGTTCTACTGCTTTTCACAATAGTCAAGCAAGAGAAATTTTAGTTCAGCTAGATATTATAAACGGTTTTGGTTCTGTTTGCAAAAGCTCTTTTTCTACAAATGATTTAGGCTTAGGAACTGAAATAACAAGCTTTAATGACGGAGATTTTGAGCCTTTTAGTGAATTAAGACTAACTAGAGGTGGCTCATTTGAAGCGGGCACTACTATTAAAGTATGGGGTAATAAGTAAGTTTAAAATAAAAAGAGCTATTATAAAATGCCAAACAAAAAACTCACCTTACTAAAGGTGAGTTTTTTGTTGACATTAAGTTTACTTTGGTTTCTTATATAACTTAATTGTAGGATTAGATAAAATTCCCGTTTCTTGCAAGCAATAAGCGTTTGTAAAGCTTTCATCATTCGTACTCCAAGACCAAGGTCCAATATAATTATCGGGGTCGGAAATACGCTTGTTGTGTATAGGCCCAAAGGCGTTATTGCGGTTGCCGTAGCACAAAAATTCTATTGTGTGCTTCCCGTTGCTGAGCGGTAATTTTTCTTTGAATGGTGATAACGATATAAGCTGGCTCTTATCGTTATCTACGAAAACCCTTACACAATGCGCGCCAAAATCTTCTATACTTATTTCGGCTATACATTCTTCGCAACAAAGCTCTGTTTTATAAGAGATGTTTCCGCTATAGAAATGTAATCCCTGTTCGCTTAGTGGTCTAAAACTGATAGTATCCGTGCTTTTGGGGAGTAGTGTAATTGAGCTACCATTTATTTCGGTCAAGAAATCACCCAAAAGGTAGCAAGGCTCAATTTGACGCACTTCATTAAAAGGCAATGTTATTTCTAAAACATTTTTGCCTTTTTGAGCGGTTGGTAAAGCGATTTTTTCTATATCCCTATCAACAAAGAAGCCGTCAACTTTGCCGTGAAATTCCTTGCCGTTGAATACATATTTACATTCATTTGCGCGTTCTGTTGCAAAGAATAAGCCTTGCATTTCCTGTTGGCAATTAAATTCATAGCGTACAAAAACATCTGCCGTTTTTGGATTTTTAACCACATAAGGTTGTGCTTCGGTAGGATAAATCCAAAGCTTTTTGTAAAGCATATTGTTTTGTTCGAAAATGGTTTTAGGCTCGTTATAATCTTCCTTATTGACAGCTACACTGCAAATATCCAACATAGCGCAGTTCTCTTCGCTTAAAGTATACTTTGCATCATTTATAACTATGGTTTCATACGGAATCTCTGCTACTTCCTTTTCTTTGCTTTCTATTAAGTTGTTCTCAAGTCTTAAAAGAAGGCTGTCGTTTATGTACCAATCTTTATAAACATAGGTTTTGCCGTTTTTAATTTCGTAATCGGCTTTTTCTAGTTTACCATTTAGCGTATTAAATACAGTTACACCAAATTCACCGTTTATTTCAATAACGGTTTTTCTAGGTGTGGTATCGCGTCTTTCTTTGACGGTTTTGCCCATTCTTTCAGCTCTTGCTACAAAAAGACAGTAACCGTTTTCATCTTGGCTTAAGCGGTAAATCTTTTTATTTTCTTCTTTTTCAGAAGTGATTTTTACAAGTCTAAAAGGTTCTAGCAAGCTTATTAGTTCGCTTTTTTCTTTTACAATTAAAGCTTTACTATATAATTCTTCTAAACCGTTATTTTTTCTACCGTCAATATATTCTGGGCAAGTTGATGTAAAAATAACTTTACCGCCATTTGCCATAAACTTTTCTAAAATATCAATGGTAGTTTGTCTTAAGGTTTTAACGGGTGGAACTATAACAGCGGAATATTGCATAGAACCTACGGTTAATTTGTTTTCACATATTATTTCTTGTGAAAGTATATCCGCTTCGTTGAGGAAATCGAAATCAATATTTGAATATAGCAAGTTTTCCATAAGGCTTTGTATACTATCTTCAAAATATTTAATTTCCGCTTTAGAATTTGTTTTTTCACCGCCTACAAGCATTACACTCTCAATAGGGTGAATAACTGCAACATCAACTAAGTCCTTTGTTCCTTTGAATGCAACATTTATTCTTGAATAATGGTCTTCTAAATATTTAAACTCTTTGTGCCAAGGGGATTGATAATTGAAAGAAGCGGGGTAATCACGCTTTGCGCAACCTTTCATCGAATACATTGAAAGATGGGGAACTCTATGTGATACACCCATTGCAGCCTGCCAGTCGCCCTGCATTTTAAGACATTTGAAGTCAAAATCCCAACCTGTAACACCATATAGTTCGGACAACATATCCTTTTTACCGTATTGACGTACTATAGACTGAACCTGTTTGGCGGTTAAAAACTCCCTAAAATCGTAGAGCATATCTATACCCGGTATATCAAAATAACGGTACATACGCATTATATCGCCGCCCCAACAAAGCTGCGGGAAAAGCTCTTCTTCTTTCATAAGGTGACCGCAGAATGCAAGACCTTGCTTTTCGGTAGCATTATGTATTTGTTCAAAAAAGGCTTTTTTAAATAGCTCGCTTACATGGTTGAAAAAATCATATCTTTCAAAAGAATGACTATCTTTTTCATCCCATACAAGCTTAGGAAGGCATTCGACAATATCGTAGCCGTATTCCGCTTTAAAGCTTTCGGGGAAGGTATAGGTCCAATAATATACACCTATGCCTTTTTCGTTTTCATCTAATTGTTCGGTAGGACCAAAGCGTGGTTCATCAGTAAAAATGGTGGGTATGGTTTTACCGTATTCAGTGCCGAATTTTTCGAAATATTGGTTATGTGTTAATTTTATAAATTCCCCTATTGCTTCAGGCTGTAAATAATCTACGCTTGTTTGAAAATTAAATCTGCCACTCTCTGAATCGGCTTTCGAATAAGCGTAATATTTAATATTTTCTGCTTTTTCTGAAAAGCCTATTTTTTTATAACCCTTTAAAAAGCCTTCCGAATCAAATGAAATATCATAACAACCTACAAGATAGGGTTTTCCTTCGTGGAATGCTTTGAGTGAATCTTCTTCGAATTCGGGCAGATATTCTTCTTTACGGGTAATAAACAATTTACGTTGTCTATACTTTGGTGTTTTTGTAACAAAACCGCCCGCAAAACCTGAGGGCCATCTGTCTTCATCGTAAAGACATGCGTTCATTCCAACATTTTTTGCGTGATTTATACATTCGCCCACACAAGAAAAGTATTCATCACTTAAATATTCAGTTTCCATACCGCTTCGTGGGTGCATATAAAACCCGCCAAAGCCCATTTCTTTAAAAACATCAATTTGTTCACAAAGTCTTTCTTTAGAAAGCTTTCCGTTCCAAGACCAAAACGGTGCGCCTCTAAATTCTTTTGTTGGTTCTTTAAATAATTCTTCACAAAGTTTATTATCTTTATAAATCACAATATCACCTTATTTATCCTTATTTTGTATTGCATGATTTTGAATGTGGGTTTTGCGGTATTTTAGGGGCGGTACACCTTCGTACGATTTAAAAAATTTGGTAAAATAGTTATAGTCTTTAACGCCTACTGATGCACAGATTTGATTTATCGGTAAATCGGTAGTGGTTAGCAAACGCTTTGCTTCTTCAATTCGGATAGTTGCTATGTATTCGCCTATTGACATATTAAACCACTCGTGTGACAACTCGTAGAGCTTGTTTTTAGAAATACTAAAAGCTTCACAAAGCACTTTTACCGAAATTTCTTCATTTATATGTGTGCGAATGAAATCATCAATTTTAGATGCGGTAGTGTCGTATCCGATTTTTATATATTCCGATAGCCATAAATAACGGGTCGCCATTTTCAGAATATTAGCAATAGACTCTATTTTTTCGGCATCGTGGGTTTCAAGCTCATCGTAAAGAGAGTGTAAATAGTCACAATCCAGCCCTAAATCATTACTTACCTTTTCAAGAGCAGGGCGTACGCTTGCAGATGGTTTATCAGCTATTTGACCGAACATCATATAACCTAAAATAGAGTCTTTAAATTTTATCGGTACGGCAGTATCTATAAGCCCTGCGTGACAGTAGCGCGAAACTGCTTTGCCCGTTTTACCGCATTCCATACACAGCGCGCGGTCACTTTGAAGACAAAGCTGTTCACCCTTTTTTGAAGAACGAATAGCACGGCAAAAACTACGCATTTCCTTGGGCTGAAACACTAACTGATTTATTTGTGAATCCCAAATACTTACTGTAATTCCCGTAATAAGATAAAAGTCGTAAAGCATCTTATCAAGGCGTTCAATATTAAAGTTTATTAACATAAAAGCACCCTAAATTCCATAGCAAACGGCAGCGATTTTCTTTGCCGATTCTACTATTGATTTTAAATAAATGAATTCATCTACAGAGTGTAATCTGTCACCCTCGGTGCCAAGGTTATCAACGGTGGGAATGCCTGCGTTTGTAGTGTATGCCGCATCCGAACCGCCAAGCGCAGCCGTTGGTTTTAGTTCGGGCATGCCACACTCTTTATATATTTCATTCATTTTAGTTAAGAAATTCATATTACGATCGCATAGCACCATAGGCGGACGATTATTTGTAATTTCGTAACTGCAAACACAACCATCGAGTGTTGTGTTTGCGCAAAGATGTGTAACTGTTTGCTTGATTTCTTCCAGATTATCGTTTGTCTTATATCTGAAATCAGCTATAAAATAACATTCTGCGGCAACGGCATTACCAACTGTACCGCCGCTTATGACACCGCAGTTACAGGTTATATTTTCGGGGTCTTTATATTTTTCAAGCTCAATTATTTTATGCGCCGCTTCGGTTATAGCGTTAATTCCATCATAACAGCGGGAAGAATGAGCTGCTTTTCCTTTAATGTTAATACGCACGCGCAAAATACCCTTACGCTCAAGCACGGCAGTGTCACCATTAGCGCCTTCAAGGTTAATAAAACCTACTGCATCTTTAGCCTTTTCGCAAATATAGTTAATGGTAGCTTTATTGCTTAGTTGACTTCCAACCTCTTCATCACTTTGCAGTAAAAGCATAACGGGTCGCTTTTTGAAGCCTACTCTTTCAAGCGCGTCCATAGCCATAAATGCAGTAACTGCACCGCCTTTGCAATCAAGCACACCCGGTCCGTACATTTTTTCATTATCGCGTTTTACGGGTGGGTACCCAAAAAGACCAATAGGGTGTACGGTATCAATATGTGAAGAAAGGGCTATTGGTTTTTCGTTTGCTTCAGGGTTTAAGGTAATACAAACTACATCCCCCGAAACTGCCTGTTTTAAAACCTCAATTTTCCAGCCTTTATCTTTGGCTTTATTGATAAAATACAGTGAAGTTTTGTCTACACCTTCTTTAAAATTGGTGGGACTTTCAATATTACAAACATCTTCTAAAAACGAAATATATTCGTTATTTAGTGATTCTATTTGCTTTAAAAGTGCTGCACAAGACATATAGCAACCCCCAAAAAATAAATCTTTTCTCAATTATACACCTATAGGAGTAGAAAATCAATGTAAATCTTCTTGGAATTTGGGAAGATTATACTATTATTCGTGAATATTCTTACTATAATGTTGTAACTAAAAAGTATATCATATATATGTAGAAAATTTTTTTGGAGGTAATTATTATGAAAAAAACAACCTTCGCGCTTTATTTTGGTAACCGTGGCTTCTTCCCAGGTGAGCTTGTAGCCGCTGCGAGAGAAAAAATGGTTAAAGTATGTGAGGAAAACGGCTATGGTTACATAATTATGGACGAAAGCCTTACTCGTTATGGCGCAATTGAAACTATTGCTGAAGGTAAGCTCTATGCAAAATTCCTTGAAGAGCATAGGGGAGAGTATGACGGTATTATTTTATGTCTTCCTAACTTCGGTGATGAAAACGGTGCTTCTGTTGCATTTAAAGATGTAGACGTTCCGATTTTAGTGCAAGCCTGTCCTGATGTTATGGACAAAATGGACTTTGCTAACCGCAGTGATACTATGTGCGGTAAATTGGCTATGTGCAATGTTTTGCGCCAGATGAAGATTAAATATACACTTACTAAGAAATTCTGCGTTGACCCACTTGATGAGTCCTTCAAAGAAGATTTACGCCTTTTCGCAGGTACTTGCCGCGTAGTAGCAGGTATGCGTAAGTTTAATGTTGGTGCTATTGGCGCTCGTACAACAGCATTTAAGACCGTTCGTTGTGATGAAATTGCTTTCCAGAACAAACGTATCAATATTGAAACTATCGACTTAACTGTTGTATTCGATTTAATGGATTCAGCCGATTTCTTAAAGATTGAAGCTAAGAAGAAGGAATTACTTGCTGTTGCTGATTTCTCTGCTTGGCCGGAAATTAAGCTTGAAAATCTTGCACGCTTGGGCGTGGCTATTGACCAGCTTATCGAAGACTATGATTTACAAGCTCTTGCATTCCGTTGCTGGAACGAATTACAGCTTCGCTATGGTGTAGCTCCTTGCGTACTTATGGGTATCCTTAATGAACGCGGTATTGCTGCTGCTTGCGAGCTTGATGTTACTAACGCTGTTATGATGCGCGCTATGGGTCTTGCTGCAGATTGGCCTGTTGTACTTCTTGATGTTAACAACAACTATAAGGATGATATGAACAAGGGTATCTTCTTCCACTGCGGACCTGCTCCTATCTCTATGATGGAAGGCAAGGGCGTAATCGAACAACACCTTATGTTCAAAAAGTCTTATGGTGACGGCAGCGGTGTAGGTCTTAATGTTGGTAAGCTTATCAGAGGCGATGTTACTGTTGGTAGCTTTAAGACCGAAGACGGCAACCTTTGCGCATTTGTTACCGAAGGTAAATTTACCGAGGATGAAATTCCTGAAGAATTTTTCGGTATGGGCGCTGTATTCGAGAAAGAAAACGCAAATGAAATGTTTAACTATATGGCACGTAACGGCTATCGCCACCACGCTGCTATCACCAAGGGTCACTGGGCTGAATCTGTAAGAGAAGCTTTTGACAACTACCTTGATTATAAGATTGATTTAATCTAATACATATTAAAGGAGAAAAACTATGTTAGTATCATTAAAAGAACTTATGAAGGACGCCGAAGAAAAAGGCTATGCCGTTGGCGCGTTTAACGCTGTAAGCTTTGAATCTTTAAGAGCTATTATTGCTGCTGCCGAAGAAACAGGCAAGGGCGTTATCTTAAACCACGCTGAAGTACATTTCCCGATTATGCCTTTAGAGGTTATCGCTCCTGTTATGGTTGATATGGCTAAAAAGGCTAAGGTTCCGGTATGTGTTCACCTTGACCATGGTAACTCTTTAGAAACCTGTATGAAGGCTATTCAATTAGGCTTTACTTCTGTTATGCTTGATGTTTCGGGCGATGACTATGAAGAAAACGTTGCTCAAACAGCGCTTATGTGCCGCTTGGCTCATAGCGTGGGCGTTACTGTTGAAGCAGAGCTTGGCCACATCTTCCAGTCTGATATTGGTGTAGGTGAAGCAGGCGAACAGGAAACTCTCGATTCTTTTGAAAGCGCAGAAGATGTTTATACCGACCCTGATTTAGCTAAGGACTTTGTTGAACGCACAGGTGTTGACGCTTTGGCTATCGCTTTTGGTACCGCACACGGCGTTTACAAGATTAAGCCAAAGCTTGACCTTGACCGTATTAAGCTTATTAAGGAAAAAATCGACGTTCCTTTCGTAATGCACGGTGGTTCGGGTCTTACTAAGGAAGAATTCCAGACCGCTATCCGCAATGGTATCCGTAAGATTAACTACTATACATATATGGCTCTTGCAGGCGGTGAGGCTATCAGAGAATTTATCGAAAGCAAGCCCGAAGGTACTAACGTATTCTACCACGATATCCCCGGTATTGCTATGGAAGCAATGAAGGAAAATGTTAAGGAAGCTATCAATATCTTTAGTTTAGAGGTGTAATCGAGTGGGCAATACTAAAAAAGGTATTACGGTTGCAGGTTCGCTTATTGCGGACATCTTTTACGAAATTGATACATATCCCGACCAAGGCTTTTTAGTATCGGTCCGTTCAACAAGTAATAACATTGGTGGCTCGGGCAATATGATTTTAGACCTTGCAAAATTTGACAAGGATTTAAAGGTAAAGGTTTGCGCTATTATCGGTAAAGATAACGGCGGTAAACACTTACAAAATGTGCTCGCGCAGTTCCCGAATATTGATACCGAAAATGTTACTATAGAAGAAAACAGTTCGGTTACGTTGGTTATGAATGCGGCTGATACTAAGCAAAGAACATTCTTCTTTGTCCCTGAAGCTAGTGATAAATTTGGTATGGATTATATTGATTGGGATAAAATCGATACTAAAATTTTCCAGCTTGAGTATCTTCTTTTAATGAAGAAGGTAGACTCGCCTGATGAAGAGTACGGCACCCACGGCGCGCGCATTTTGGCAGAAGCTAAAAAACGCGGTATGATTACTTCAATCGACGTTGTATCCGAGCAGAGTGACCGCGCTAAGAATATTGTTAAAGCGGCGCTAAAATATACCGATATTTGCTGTATTAACGAATCTGAAGCAGAGGCTGTTACAGGCGTAGAAATTACCAAGGACGGCGTTGTTTCAGCCGATAAGGTTTTTGAAGCAATAGAGAAGATTAGAAAGCTTGGTGTTTCTAAGTGGATAGTTGTTCACGCACCAAAGTGTGGCTACGGTTACGACTGTGAAACAGGCGAACGCTTTATAGTTCCAAGTTTAAAGCTACCAGAAGGCTATATCAAAGGCTCTACAGGTGCAGGCGATGCATATTGCAGCGGTATTCTTTACGGCGCTCATGAAGACAAAACCTTAGAAGATGCTATGAAGTTTGCGCGTGCTAGTGCGGCTTGCTCGTTGTCGGAAAACAACGGTACTGACGGTATGCGCCAAGCCAATAAGGTTATTGCTTTAGAAAAAGAGTTCGGCGAGCTTGAGCTTTAAGTTGCAGATAAAAAAATATATTAAATTGATTAATGTGGCTGTTTCGTTAAAGGAAATTTCCAAGAATTATGCTCCCTCATTAGAGGGAGCTTTTTTCTTTGCCGTTTAAATATATGTGAGAAATCTTTAGGTAAGACCCCTCGACTACGCTCGGGGTGACATTGGTCTGTCATTTCGAGCGAAGAGAGAAATCTTTGCTTATTATTTTAAATAATAAATTAAAAAGAATACGGCACAGATATAAATGTTTTATAAGTTTGCAGAAATGTCAATATAATATACTATTTTTGCTATTTACATTTATAATTTATCCAATTATACTTATAATGTAATTATTAATTTTTTTAGTCCGAAAAATTATTGTGTGGATATTATAATGTGCTATAATTTAGAAAAAGTAGATATATATTTTTTTGGTTTACTTTGGGGTTTAAGGTGATAAAAACCACATTACCCTAAAAATGTCAATTTACATATACAAAACTGAAAAATCATTATAAA
>JAZSCF010000080.1:0-30780 GCA_045602785.1 Acutalibacteraceae bacterium | reverse complement strand
GGATTGGACAAAAATAAAGGACTACCGAAGTAGTCCTTTATTTTTTGGTTGCGGAGGCTGGACTTGAACCAACGACCTTCGGGTTATGAGCCCGACGAGCTACCAACTGCTCCACTCCGCGATATTTTTGATGTACTATTATTATACACACAAAACCGAGATAATGCAACCCCTTTTTTAAAAAAATTGAAAAATTTTTATAAATTGGGGGTTGTGCTATTGACTTTGCCCCCTTTTGCAGTTTAAAATAGTTAAAAATATGTTATTTATGCAATTTTTGGTGATATTATGAGGATGAGAAAAAAGAAGTATTTGGAAGACAGGCTATTAGCCGTTTCTGACATACTTTTCAAAATTGATACCGTTGACCGCAACTTCAACACCGCGGTTTTACAAAAAGAATACATAAACTTTGAAGAATGGTTTGGCAACACAAACCCAATCTACTTAGAAATTGGCTGCGGCAAAGGTAAATTTGCGGTAGAATACGCTAAAGCTCACCTCGAAATAAATGTTTTAGCGGTTGAAAAAAGCGCCAATGTTATTGTGGGTGCTTGCGAAATTGCAAAGCAAGAAAATGTAGACAATCTTCGTTTTATATGCGGTAGTGCCGAGTATTTGGAAAAATTTATACCCAACCACTCTATTGCAAGGCTTTTTCTTAATTTTTCCTGCCCTTTTCCTAAAAAGGCGTATGCTTCCCACCGCCTTACCCACCGCAAGTTTTTAAACATATATAAAAACTTGTTATGCAAAGATGCCGAAATACACCAAAAAACCGACAATATGCACTTTTTTGAATTCTCTATTTCCGAGTTTTCACAAAGCGGTTTTGGTATCTATAATGTATCGCTTGACCTACACGCCAGCGATTTTCCCGACAACATTGTAACCGAATATGAAAGCCGCTTTATAGCCTTAAATCAACCTATTTACAGATTGGAAGCAAAGCTTAATGATTAACTTTAACATTGAAAAAATTATCCCTTTATGCAGTAGCTTTGGGGTGGAATTAACCCCCGAAGCAATTGATAAGCTTAATTTATACGGCAACCTTTTAATAGAATGGAACGAAAAAATTAACCTAACCGCTATAACCGAGCCCGAAGATGTACTTTACAAGCATTTTTACGATTGCATTTTATTTTTCAAAAACAGCCAAATACCGCAAAATGCTAAAATAATTGATGTTGGTACGGGCGCAGGCTTCCCGGGGTTAGTGCTTAAAATTGTCCGCCCCGATTTAGAGGTAACCTTACTCGACAGCCTTAACAAGCGCATAACCTTTTTAAATGATGTTATAGAAAAATTAAGTCTTAAAAAAATCAGCGCAGTACATTCCCGCGCGGAAGATGGCGGCAGAAATACCGCTTTTCGCGAAAAGTTTGATATCGCTTGCGCGCGCGCAGTGGCGGCTATGCCGGTATTACTTGAATACTGTGCTCCGTTTGTAAAAAAAGGCGGTCAGTTTATAGCAATGAAAGGCCCAAGCGTCAAGGAAGAAGTAGCGCTTTGTAAAAACGCAGTAAAGCAGTTAGGCGTAAGTGAGCCTAACATTATATGCGAAACACTTGTAAATGATGAACAGCGTGCCTTTGTTTACTTTAAAACAATATCGCAAACACCGCCAAAATATCCGCGAAACAGCGGAAAAATTGCAAAACAACCCCTTTAATAAGGGGGTTTTTGTTTTTTCTCGGCGAATTTGCCCGACCAAAAATCCTTTACAAAAGCCTGCCTTATATTAAAATTATATTAGGAGGCGGTTTAATGCAAAAAATTTTTGAAAAAAGGCTTATAATGCTAAAACCTGAAGAGCTTACAATTTCCACAACACAACCGCGAAGGCACTTTGATAGGCACGAGCTTTTAAAATTAGAAAACAGTATCGCCATTAACGGAATAATTGAACCGCTGGCGGTTAGAAAATTGCCCGACGGCAAGTACGAAATTATTGCAGGCGAACGGCGTTTTCGCGCCGCAAAGCAGGTTGGACTCAGGCGAATACCCTGTGTTATACATACTGTAGATGAGCAGTCTTCTGCAATACTTTCACTAGCCGAAAATATTCAGCGCAGTAACCTTTCTATATTTGAAGAAGCACGCGCACTTGATAAGCTTATAAACTACTACGGCATAACCCATAGCGAAGTGGCAATCAAGCTTGGGATACCGCAGTCAGCGCTTAGTGACAAGCTAAGGCTTTTAGATTTTCCAAAAATGCTTCGTGACAAAATTACCAAAGCCCGCCTAACCGAACGGCACGCACTAATGCTTTTTAAAGTACCCGAAACCAAGCGCGAAGCCGTATTAGATCACATAATCGCAAACGAGCTTACCCCCTTGCAAACCGAAAAATATATTGAAGATATACTACTTGAAAAGCCCGCCGTCACCGAAGAACACAAACCGCTTAGAAAACAAGCTATTGGTGATGTTCGGCTATTCTATAACAGCCTTATAAAGCATGTAAATACGCTTTGTAACTCGGGAATAAACGCAAAGCTTAGAAAAACCGAAACCGAAAAATACATTGAATACAAGGTGCGAATAAAAAAAGCAGTCCCCAAAAACGAAGACTGCGAGCAGTTAAAAATATGTTGAAAAGGATGCCTTATTTCAAGGCATCCTTTACTGTTTTTGAAATTTTTGCAGTAAGTGTTTTATCAAGCTCTAAAAACGGAATTTTATCTCCCAAAACTCCCGTAAGCTCATAAAGCCATGTATACGCGGCTATAAATCTACCGTAGTCATAGCTTAAATGGTAACCGTCGCGGTTAAGCGAGATACCACCCTTTGCGTAATTAAATTCGGGAACATTTTCGCGTACTGCCTGAATGGCAACATTACTTCTTATAAGCGGTGCATTAATTACTTCGCTTACCTGTTTTGCAGCCGCTAAGATATTTTCGTACATCCTTCTTTGCGACTTTATATCTTCACGCTTGCCTTCGGCAAAATAATCATTTTCATAGGCCCAGGTTTCATGAAACCAAATTTTAGCACCCGAGCATTTTTCTCTTACATATTTCGCAATATTTTCGGCATAAGGGGTATAGGTATCAAACTTTTGACTATACGTACTAGCTTGTTGAAGTGTGATTACATCCCATTCATAAAGAGTGAGCGCTTCTTCAATACTTATTTTTCTGACCGCCGCGCCACCATTAAGCTCTAAATCGTAGTCCTTTGCGTTACTTTGGATATTAGACCAATGCCTTTCCAAAGAACAACCGCCTATATAAAGGTTAACTATTTCAAGTTCTACACCGTTAGCCTTCGCCAAGGCGTGAAGCTTATTATGCGCATCCTGCGAAAAGCTGTTGCCTATTGATAATACCTTCATCCCATTCGCCCTTTACATATATTTAGAGATAAACTCTACCCTTATAAATAATATCTTCTACTTTACGCATTTTCATTTTGCTTATCGATTTTTTTGTTTCTAAAGTAAACAATTAAATCGGCACTAACCATTATAAAGTTTAAGCAATAGAAGAAAAGTACATACCATTTGTCAGCAAAGTTTGCCATATATGCATCATTCACAAGCTTTGAAGCAATACCTACTATGTAACCAAATAATATAAGGCACAAGAACAAAAGACTTTTACCCTTTGCGGTACGCGCCTTGTATGCCTTAATAACATTAAAAGGCCACGAAGCGCCAAAGCTTACAACCATTAAAACTTCTAAAATTTCTGCCATATTAAACACTCCTTTACGGAATATTCTAGCACATACATATTATAATTTCAATAATAAAATAAAGTCTTTTTACATAAAACACTTGAAAATGACATCCTTATATAGTATTATAAATTAGTTAATTACTTTTTAAGGAGCAGTTCTCTATGACAGAGTATCTAAAAGCGGACAGAAACGATTTAGAAAACGAATTTAAAGCAGTCCGCAAAGAATATGAAGCATTACGCGCGCTTCATTTATCACTTGATATGTCGCGCGGAAAACCCGGCTTCGACAATATGGATTTAAGCGAAAAGATGTTTGACCTTGTAGGCAATGATACAGGCTTTAAAAACATAAGCGGTATCGACTGCCGTAACTATGGCGGTCTTGACGGTCTTACCGAAATGAAAAACCTTTTTGCCGAGATATTGGATTTAAAGCCCGACCAGATTATAGTAGGCGGTAACTCTTCACTTAATATGATGTTTGACACTATAGCACAGGCTATGACTCACGGTATGGGTGCTGAGCCTTGGTACGAGTGTAAGGAACGCAAGTTCTTATGCCCCGTTCCCGGTTACGACCGCCACTTTGCCATTGCGGAATATTTTGGCTTTAAGCTTATTCCTATTGAGATGGACGCGGAAGGTCCTGTAATGGAGCAGGTTGAAGAATGGGTACAGGATGAAACCGTAAAGGGTATTTGGTGTGTACCTAAATACTCTAACCCCAATGGTATTACCTATTCGGACAGAGTTGTTAAAAGAATGGCTGCATTAAAGCCAAAGGCTCGCGACTTCCGTATTTTTTGGGATAACGCTTATGTAGTACACCACTTGTACGACACCCCTGACGAGCTTCTTAACATTTATACTGAATGTGTAAAAGCCGGCAACCCTGATTTACCCCTTATTTTTACATCTTCTTCAAAAATTACCTTCCCGGGTGCAGGTGTTGCAGCCGAAGCAGGTAGTCCTAACAATGTGGCTATACTTAAGGACAGAATGCAGTACCAGACAATCGGCCCTGATAAGCTTAATCAGTTACGACACGCGAGAATGTTCCACAACAAAGCCGATGTTGATAAGCATATGAAAAAATTAGCCGATAAGCTTCGCCCCAAATTTGATGCAGTGCTTAACGCTTTAGATGAAAAATTAAATGGCTTAGGTATTGCCGAATGGACTAAGCCCAACGGCGGTTACTTTATAAACCTTAATGTTATGGATGGCTGCGCTAAACGTGTAACCCAGCTTTGCGCTAACGCTGGTATGACCTTAACCCCTGCAGGCGCTACCTACCCCTACGGCTACGACCCCAAGGACAGCAACCTTCGTATTGCGCCCTCCTTCCCAAGTGTTGAAGAAATTGCCAAAGCGGCAGAGGTACTTTGTGTTTCTGTAAAATACGCTGTGCTTGAAAAGATTTTAGAAAACTGATTTAATTGACAAAATTAAATTAATTTTGTATAATAAATATAATTTGAATATTGGAGGATTTGCCAATGAAGTCTAAAAGAACAGGCAAACCGGTATTCTTCGTAGTGTTTCTTTTAATCATTGCATTAACTTATACCGCATTTTTCGGTGTAAGCAACTACTACGGCGATACCAAACAGGTTTATGTAAAAGGCGCCGAAGATATCCGTTGGGGTATCGATATAAACGGCGGTGTTGAGGCGGTTTTCTCGCCCGACAAAAAGGATGTTGATATTTCTTCTGAAGATATGGACTCCGCAAAAGCAATTATTGAAACACGTCTTGTAAATCAAAACATTACAGACTACGAAATTTTTGCTGACAAGAATAACAACCAAATTATTGTACGTTTCCCTTGGGCTGCCGGCGAAAGCGATTTTGACGCTACAAAAGCTGTGCAAGAATTGGGCGAAACTGCAATGCTCACCTTCTGCGAAGGCGAAACACAGGATAAGGTTATTTTAACCGGTTCTGATGTTAAAGATGCTTATGCAGGCAGCGACCCCGAAGACGCTACAAAGTTTGTTGTAGTGCTTGAGCTTAATAAAAGCGGTACTACCAAATTTGCGGATGCTACCAAACGTCTTATGAACCAAACTATTTCTATTTGGATGGACGAAACAATGCTTTCCGCTCCTACAGTAAACGCTGTTATTACCGACGGTAATGCAATCATTACAGGTATGGCAACTGCCGACGATGCTACTGCCCTTGCTCAAAAGATTAAGGCCGGTGCTCTTCCCTTTGCTTTAACTGTTGACGATAGTAAGCTTCAGGTTATTTCACCTACACTTGGCCGTAACGCACTTAACGTTATGCTTATTGCAGGTTCTATTGCATTCGGTCTTATCTGCTTACTTATGATTTTACGCTACCGTTTGAACGGTTTTGTAGCTGCAATCGCCCTTTTAGGCCAGTTAGCAGGCTCTATTGCTTGTATTTCGGGATACTTTAGGGGTATAGACAGTTTCACACTTACAATCCCGGGTATTGCAGGTATTATACTTTCAATCGGTGTGGGTGTTGACTGTAACGTTATCGCGGCTGAGCGTATTAAGGATGAATTTGAGAAAGGCAAAACCATTGACGGAAGTATTGATTCGGGTTACAAAAACTCACTTAGTGCTATTATCGACGGTAACGTAACAATTATTATCGTATCTGTAGTACTTATGGGTGCTTTCGGTACACCTGACAGTTTCTTAGCTAAAGTTTTCGCTCCGTTAATGTCACTATTCGGTACACAAATCACAGGTACCATCTACTCCTTCGGTTACACCCTCTTAGTAGGTACTATATTCAACCTTATAATGGGCATTTTAGCCTCTAAGCTTATGCTTAAGAGTATTTCTCAGTATAAGTTCTTAAGAAAGCCTTGGCTTTATGGAGGTAAGAAAAATGCGTAAATTTAACATTGATTACTCTAAAACCTTTAAGCCTGTACTTATTGTTTATCTAGCTATATTCGTTATTGGCGCTATTCTTCTTGCCATTTTTGGATTAGACCTTGATATCAACTTCTCAGGCGGTACAAAAATTTCTTATTCATATTCAGGCGAAGTAGAGCTTAGCGCTGCTGAAAAGGTTGTAAAGGATACTATTGATAACAAATTTACAATCTCTCAAAGCACTTCCCTTGCAGGCGACACAAAAACTATTGAAGTAGCTCTTGTAGGTAAGAATGCACTTTCGGCTGAATCTCAGCAAGCACTTGCCGAAGCGCTTCAAAAGGAATTTAAAGACAATAAAATTGAAATTTACAACGCTAACTCAGTAAGCCCGACTATTGCAGGCTCATTCTTCTTAAAGAGTATGGTTGCAATGCTTATAACCGCCGTTTTAGTTGTTATTTATGTAGGCATCCGCTTTAGAAAAATCGGTGGTATTTCGGCAGCTCTTACTGCACTCTTTGCGTTGGTGTTCGATATTTTAATTGCCTTCACCACCTGCATAGTATTTAGACTACAAATTGACCTTAACTTTATAGCAGTAATACTTACAATACTTGGTTATTCACTTAACGACACAATCGTTATTTACGACCGTATTCGTGAAAACAGCCGCCTTTATTCCGAAAAGAAAATCGGCGAAATTGTTAATATGAGTGTTAATACAGTTATGATTCGTAACATTGTAACAACTACAACCACCATTATTGCAGTGCTTACAATCGTTATCGTTGCTGAGTTCTTTGGTCTTACAACACTTCGTACATTTGCAATTCCTATGACCTTCGGTCTTGTTTCAGGTTCTATTTCTTCAATATTCCTTTCAGGTCCGCTTTGGGTTATTTGGAAAAATTACAGAGCTAAAAAAGCTAAATAATAAATGCAAAAAAATATCCGCGATTCACAAATTTGTGAATCCGCGTTTTTTATGTTCATTTTTCTAATTAAATAAGCTTTACTTATTTATTAGCAGCAGCCTTGCCACTTCATTGCTTCAGCAACCTTAAGGAAGCCTGCAATGTTAGCACCTGCGCAAAGGTCACCCTCAAGGCCATATTCCTTAGCAGCTTCGAAAGAGCTCTTATAAATATTAGCCATAATCTGCTTTAACTTAGCGTCAACTTCTTCAGCAGTCCAGCTATAACGCATTGAGTTCTGGCTCATTTCAAGACCTGAAACTGCAACACCACCTGCGTTAACAGCCTTAGAAGGAGCAATAACTACGCCGTTCTTCTTAAGATAATCGAAAGCTTCTTCGGTAGTAGGCATATTAGCAACTTCCATATAATACTTAACGCCGTTAGCAACAATGTTTTTAGCGTCGTCTATACCAACTTCGTTTTGGGTAGCGCAAGGCATAACTACGTCAACCTTAACTTCCCAAGGACGCTTGCCTGCATAGAATGGAACACCAAACTTATCAGCATAATCTTGTACCTTATCGCGACAAGAAGCGCGCATTTCTAACAAGAAGTTAATTTTTTCTTCGGTGTTGATACCGTCAGCATCGTATACATAACCGTCAGGACCGGAAATGGTAACTACCTTACCGCCAAGCTCGGTAACCTTTTTAACAGTACCCCAAGCAACATTACCAAAACCTGATACAGCAAAGGTTTTACCCTTAATATCTTCGCCAAAGGACTTAAGAACTTCGTGGGTGTAGTAAACTGCACCGAAGCCTGTTGCTTCAGGACGGATTAACGAACCACCTGAAGGAACTGCCTTACCGGTAAGAACGCCTGTAAACTCGTTGCAAATTCTCTTATACTGTCCAAATAAGTAGCCAACTTCTCTTGCACCTACACCGATATCACCAGCAGGAACGTCGGTGTCAGGACCGATATGTCTATAAAGCTCGGTCATAAAGCTTTGGCAGAAACGCATAACTTCAGCATCAGACTTGCCACGTGGGTCAAAGTCAGCACCGCCCTTACCGCCGCCCATAGGAAGACTGGTAAGACTGTTTTTAAAGGTTTGTTCAAAACCTAAGAATTTAATGATAGAAGCATTAACAGAAGGATGGAAACGAAGACCGCCCTTGTAAGGACCAATAGCAGAGTTGTATTGTACACGGAAACCTCTGTTAACCTGAACCTTGCCATTGTCATCAATCCACGGAACGCGGAAAAAGATTTGACGCTCGGGCTCTACCATACGTTCAATAACGCCTGTTTCAATGAAATCAGGGCGTTTTTCAACTACAGGCTCAAGACTAGCAAGTACTTCTGTAACAGCTTGAATAAACTCAGGTTCGTTAGCGTTACGCGCTTTTACCTTTTCAAGCACTGAAATCAAATATTCATTCTTCATCTTAATCACCTTTTCTAAAATTTATTTATATATTATATTTTATTATATTTTATTTGTCAATATTTTTATTATGCGCGATTCTTAATATCTTCGCAAAGACTTGTAATAAAATCAGCACTGCTCATTTCGGTAGTCTCCAATGTATCGCGGTTTCTTACAGATACAGTTCCGTTTTCAGCTTCCTTAGCGCCTAAAATAAGCATATAGGGTACGCGGTCAACTGCTTGAGCTTCTCTAATTTTGTAGCCAATTTTTTCGTTACGTTCATCCAACTGGCAACGAATACCTGCAGCCATAAGCTGTTCGTAAATGCCCTTAGCATAGTCAAGCGTCTTTTCGGATACAGGAAGAACCTTAACCTGAACAGGAGCAAGCCAAGCGGGGAATTTACCTGCAAAATGCTCGGTAATGATACCGATAAAACGTTCAATAGAGCCAAAGCAAACGCGGTGAATCATAATCGGACGTTGCTTTTCGCCGTTTTCATCAGTGTATTCAAGCTCGAAGTTAATCGGCATTTGGAAGTCAAGCTGAATAGTACCGCATTGCCAGGTTCTGCCTAGGCTATCTTCAAGATGGAAGTCAATCTTAGGACCGTAGAAAGCGCCGTCGCCTTCATTAATAACATAAGGAAGACCTAATTTTTCAAGTGCACCCTTAAGTCCTTCGGTTGCTGCTTCCCAATCTTCATCACTACCCATACTGTCTTCTGGGCGGGTAGAAAGCTCGATAAAATACTTAAAGCCAAATTTTTCGTAAACTTCATTTATAAGATGAACTACATTCATAATTTCATCGGTAATTTGGTCTTTAGTCATAAAGATATGAGCATCATCCTGTGTGAAGCAACGAACACGGAACAAACCATGAAGCGCGCCCTTTAATTCATGACGGTGTACAAGACCTAATTCGCCAACGCGAAGGGGTAAATCTCTATAAGAATGAAGCTGACTCTTATAAACCATAACACCACCTGGGCAGTTCATAGGCTTAATGCAATAGGTTTCTTCATCAATAGTGGTAGAATACATATTGTCCTTATAATGATCCCAGTGACCGCTGGTTTCCCAAAGTCTGCGGTTCATAATAAGCGGAGTAGAAACTTCAACATAATTTTCTCTATAGTGAATATTTCTCCAGTAATCGATAAGCGCATTCTTAAGTGCCATACCGTTTGGTAAGAAGAACGGGAAGCCAGGACCTTGTTCGCTCATCATAAAAAGATTCATTTCTTTACCGATTTTACGGTGGTCTCTACGCTCGGCTTCTTCTAAAAGCTTGAGGTAATCGTCAAGCTCGGTCTGAGAAGCAAAAGCAATACCGTAAATACGGGTAAGCATCTTATTGTTTTTATCGTTCTTCCAATAAGCGCCGCTTGTTTTGGTAAGCTTAAATGCCTTTAAAGCCTTTGTATAAGTTAGGTGCGGACCAACGCACATATCAACATACTCGCCCTGCTGATAGAAGCTTATAACAGCATCTTCTGCAAGGTCGCCAATATGTTCTACCTTATAGCTTTCTTTTCTTTCTTCCATTAGCGCAATAGCTTCCTCACGCGGAAGAATAAAGGGCTTAATAGGAAGATTCTCTTTAACAATTTTCTTCATTTCGGCTTCAATTTTGCCTAAATCTTCTTCGCTAAGGGTTTCATCGCCTAAATCCACGTCATAGTAAAAGCCCTTATCGGTAGCAGGACCGTAAGCAAAATCTGCTTGCGGATATAGGCGCTTTATAGCCTGAGCCATAATGTGTGCTGCGGTGTGGCGAAGTATGTGAAGCTGTTCTTCTTTTTCTTCTACTTCTGCTACTACACCATCGTTGTAAATAACCTTCATACTTGTTCTCCTTTTAAATTAGTGGAAAAATGAAACACCCTTAATGCCTTTAAAAGACATTAAGGGTGCATTATACACGGTTCCACCTTAAATTTTAACTCTTAATCCTTAACGCGGAGTACGGCACTGCTTTTTTACCGCAGTACAGCTCGGGAGTGGTGTTCACCTAAATTTCAAGGAAGCATTTTCACCAACAGCTTCTCTCTAAAGCTCTACTTTTAGGCTACTCTTTCCGTCAACGCCTTTAAATATATTGCTATTTTACCACTATATTAGCAATTTGTCAATTAATTTCTCTCTTCAATAGCGCTAATTTTGCCAACACGTGTAGCGTGTCTGCCGCCTTCAAACTCGGTATCAACAAAAAGGTCTACAAGTTCAAGCGCGGTGCCAACGCCAATAACTCTACCGCCAAGGCAAAGAATATTGGAATCGTTGTGAAGACGGGTGTATTTAGCCGAAAAATGTTCACTGCAAGCAGCGGCACGAATACCTTTAACCTTGTTTGCCGCAAGCGACATTCCAATACCTGTTCCGCAAACTAAAATACCCCTTTGGCAAACGCCGTCCTTAATAGCGTTAGCAACCTTAATTGCAATGTCAGGATAATCTACCGAAACCTGCTCATAAATACCAAAATCTTCTACTTCAAAGCCACGTGATTTTAAATGCTCTAATATAGCGTTTTTATGTTCCAATCCACCGTGGTCGCAACCTAAAGCAATTTTCATAATTATTCTCCTTTAATTATTTTTTAACTACAGTTTCTTTATCTCTTTTTATATCTTCTATTGTAATTTTACTTTCGTGTGGAATAGGCTTCCAAGTCACCTTTACAAATAGCGCAACGTAAGTTGTATATCTGCCTATTATATCAAAGGTAGGCCAAGTTAAAGTGTAAAGCAGCTTTTTATACCAAGGTATTTTTACTATTCTCTTATGCTCTACAATAAATAGATATATCGCCACAACCGTATTTTCAATATACTTACCTGCGCGGTATAAAATGCGCAACCAAAGTTGAATTAAAAATCCTTTAAAGAAGGCATCCATTCCCGAGCCTATAGTTATCTTAAAGGGTATAAGCCATCTTAAAAACTTTGCTAAGTATGTACCTCCTGTGAAAAGCGCGATACTCTCCACACCGCCTGTATAGCAGTAGAAAGCGTACATTAAAGTAGGAACAATAAACCAGCTTAAAACATAATAAACCGAAAACGGTGTCAGCTGCATTAGTGTATCAAAGGATGCGAAGCGGTGACGAATAGATTCCACAAAACCTAGTGCTATGCGCTTAAAGGTTATAGGCTTCTTTTCTTTATTCGCGTTTTTATCGGTAAAGCGGGTTTTTATAAATAATTTCCCAAAAAAGATGTTAATAAATAAGTACGGTCCGCTCTCCAAAAAGGCTAATAAATGACCCTTTGACCAACGAAGGCGCTGTCTTAATGCAACCTTAAGGCTTATGGGCTGTTCATCGTAAAATTCAGCCTTATCGTTATATGAAATACGGTAGCCTTGCGCCACCGCATCGGCAGTAAGAGCGCGGTCTTCTGTAAGGGAGGTATACTTCCAACCTTTTTCCACAATCTCGTTAGTGAATAAAAAGCCTGTACCTTGAATATTTGTAGCAAGTCGTAATACCGACCTTGCGCGGTGGTTAGACCTTATTGAACGAAGCCAATGAAGCGCGTAGGTTGACGCTATCCAGCTTTCAGTAAAGTTTTTGGTATTGCGGTATGAAGTAATTATCTTCTCGCCTGCATCAAATGAATCGTTCATACGGGATATGTAATCTTCCTTCAAAAGATTATCCGCATCGAAAACAAAGTAGCCTTCAAACGACTTTGTACCGTAATCACGCTCAATACACTGGAATAAATATTGTAGTGCAAAGCCTTTTGTACGGCGCTCTTTATCAAAACGCTCGTAACAAATTGCACCGTTTTCGCGTGCGACCTGTGCCGTTTTATCGGTACAGTTATCGGCTACAACAAAGGTTGTTACAAGCTCGCTTGGATAATCCTGCTGTTTTATGCTGTCAAGCAAATTGCCTATAACCTTTTCTTCGTTTCGCGCCGCTATTACTACAGCGTATTTATGCATATTCTTTGCAGGCTTAAATTTTCTTGTAAAGAAAAACCCTAGTACGCGGTATATCTTTTTATGAAAAGCCATATAGCCAAGTATTGCACCAATAATGCCGTAAATAACCTTGGCTTGCGGGTATGCGCCGCCTATGGCATTAAAAACTGTATCTAAAACATTTAATACCAAGCAAAAATTCCTCCTTGTAGTCACATACATAATCATTATATAACAAAACTTTCAATAACTCAACTATAATTTATTTGTTGAAGTAAAAGTTAAAAAATGGTATAATGGCAATATTGAGGTGACAAAATGGATATTTTAAAAAAATTACAGCAAGAATTTAATTTAAAGCCTTTTCAGGTAGAAAATACCGTGGCGCTTATTGATGCGGGAAACACTATTCCTTTTATTGCCCGTTACCGTAAGGAAGCCACAGGCTCGCTTGACGACCAAGTTTTGCGTGAGCTTAATGACAGGCTTTTATACCTTCGCAATATGGATGAAACCCGCGAAAAAATAAAAGCATCTATTGAAGAACAGGGTGCACTTACGGATGAGCTTATTGAAGCCATTGAAAACGCCACCACTCTTACTGAGCTTGATGATATTTACCGCCCTTATAAGAAAAAGCGTAAAACAAGGGCAAGTGTTGCTAAAGAAAAAGGTCTTGAGCCTTTGGCAGATATTATTTACGCCCAAGAGCCCGACTGTAAAGAGCCTATTATATTGGCAGAAGAATTTATAAACTCAGAGCTTGGCGTAGAAACAGCACAAGATGCTTTACAAGGCGCTATGGATATAATTGCCGAAAAGATTTCGGATGATGCCGATATTCGCAAGCGTATGCGTTTTGTATGCTCGGCGCACGGTATATTAACCGTAAAGGGCACTAAAGATGATTTAGACGTTTACGAAATGTACGCCGATTACAGCGAAAGCATTTCAAAAATTGCCGACCACCGCATTTTAGCTATTAACCGCGGCGAAAAGGAAGAATTTTTAAAGGTTGCTATCGACTTCGACAAAGACAAAGCTATGTTTATAATAGCTAAAAATCACATCAAAGAGGGCTCCCCCTCTACAGATACAGTAAAGGCTGCCGCAGAAGATGCTTACTCTCGCCTTATATTCCCGTCAATTGAGCGTGAAATACGTTCGGAATTAACCGATAGAGCAAGTGAATCGGCAATAAAAGTATTTTCGACCAATTTAAAACAACTTCTTATGCAGCCGCCGCTTAAGGATAAAATAACCTTAGGCTTGGACCCAGGATACCGTACAGGCTGTAAGGTAGCGGTTGTAGACGGCACAGGTAAGGTGCTTGACACAGGCGTTATATACCCCGCTCCCCCTAAGAATGATATAGAAAACGCAAAAATTATAATAAAAGCGCTTGTTAAAAAGCATAATGTTGAAGTTTTTGCTATTGGCAACGGTACCGCAAGCCACGAAACCGAAGTTTTTGCTGCAGATGTTATTAAGGAAATTGGCGGCGGAATTTCTTATATGGTAGTAAGCGAAGCAGGCGCCAGTGTGTATTCCGCTTCAAAGCTTGCTGCTATTGAGTTCCCCGATTTTGATGTATCTCTTAGAAGCGCGGTATCAATTGCACGCCGACTTCAAGACCCGTTAGCCGAGCTTGTAAAAATTGAGCCTAAAGCAATTGGTGTAGGTCAATATCAACACGATATGCCCCAAAACCGCCTTACTTCAGCGCTTGACGGCGTTGTTGAAAACTGCGTAAACTCTGTCGGAGCCGACCTTAACACCGCTTCACCCGAGCTTTTGTCCCACGTAGCAGGCTTAGGTCCCGCCGTTGCTAAAAACATTGTTACCTACCGCGAAGAAAACGGTAAATTCGAAAGCCGAAAAGAGCTTCTAAAGGTTGCAAAATTAGGCCCCAAAGCGTATGAGCAATGCGCAGGCTTTTTACGTATTATAGACGGTAAAAACGCGTTCGATAACACTAGCGTTCACCCCGAAAGCTACACTGCCGCCGAAAAGCTTTTAAAGCTTTGTGACCTTACACAAAAAGACCTTAACACCGAAGCTATTAAAAATATTTCTATAAAAGCCGAAGAAAAAGGTATTAGTACCCTTGCAGAAGAATTAGGTATAGGTGTTCCCACCCTTACCGATATTATAAAAGAGCTTGAACGCCCTGGCAGAGACCCCCGTGATGAATTACCTGCCCCCTTACTTCGCACCGATATTATGTCTATGGAAGACCTGAAAGCAGGAATGGAGCTTACAGGTACTGTTAGAAATGTAATAGACTTTGGCGCATTTGTAGACATTGGTGTTCACCAAGACGGCCTTGTTCATATTTCCCAAATAACCAACCGCTTTATTAAGCATCCAAGCGAAGCGTTGAAGGTTGGCGATATTGTTAAGGTTTGGGTTTTGGGGGTAGATGTTGCTAAAAAGCGTATTTCCCTTACTATGAGAAAGGACAAGCTTAATGAAAACTAACAATTTAAAAGGCACGCTTATTTTAGGGCTTGCCGCTCTCATTTGGGGTATGGCTTTTGTGGCGCAAAATATGGTAAGTGACACAGTTCCCACCTTTACCATAAGCGCCTGCCGCTCATTTATAGCAACAATAGTACTTCTTATCTTTTGGAAGCTTACTACCCTTAAAAGCAAGGAAACCTTTTTTCCGAAGGATAAGACTGCAAGAAAAAAATACTACATAGCAGGTCTTGTTTGCGGTGTATGTCTTACCATTGCTTCTAATTTACAGCAATTCGGTATGTCGCTTTACCCAAGCGATGCCCCAACCGAAGCCCACGCAGGCTTTTTAACCGCTCTTTATGTTATATTAGTACCAATTTTCTCAGTTTTTTTGCGAAAAAAAGTTGGATTTTTAGTATGGCTTGGCGGTATTTTAGCGGCTGTAGGTATATATCTTTTGTGCTTTACAGGCGGTATAGGCGGTTTTTATGTAGGCGATATTATTGTATTTACCTGTTCAATAGCCTTTACATTCCACATTTTATCGGTTGATAAATATGTTGGTGTAACGGGCGGTATTAAGCTTTCTATAATGCAGTTTTTTGTAGTGGGTGTGTTATCACTTATATGCTCGCTTATATTCGACCTTAAAGCCCTTACCGTTTCGGGTCTTATAGACGGCGCTTTACCTATTTTGTATTTAGGTATAATGTCAAGCGGTGTAGCATATACACTGCAAATTGTCGGTCAAAAGTATGCCGAGCCTGCCATTGCTTCTATTACAATGAGCTTTGAAAGCGTTTTCGCCGTTTTAGGCGGTGTACTGTTTTCTTCGGGCGAGCTTAGTCTTAACGAAATTTTAGGCTGCGCTATAATGTTTGCGGCAATTATAATTGCCCAAATCCCCGAAATGTTGCAAAATAAAAAAGCATAAAAATTAGGGTCGTACTCTAACGGACAGTAAAAAAAGCTGTGTAGAAAATCTCTACACAGCTTTTAATTTTGTCTTACACCGTAACAAGTCGGGAAAATGTACAGCACATTTCCCTCTTTTTAGGAGAACCTAAAACCCTTAACCTAACTAACAAACATTTTAACCTCTAATAACCTCTGCTCGACTAAATGTAATTTCTAAATGTTTTGTTTTGCATTTAGCGGTGTCAAATTTTAAATCTAACAAATAATGGTCGCCTTTTGTTACCACTTCATCTGATAACCACCATCCGCCATTTAGTAAACTTACATCAAAATCACTTGTTTTGATTTTATAATTAAAAAAACGTATTTCAGTGATATCTGCTTCAAACAATGCGCCATCACAATTGATTTTTAATATTAAGCAATTATCTCTTGGATTCCAATCCGATTCCTTTTTCATTGCCGAAACAATGTTGGCATCGTGAAGCCCGTGTGTCCAATACCATTCTGGGAATTTGTTTTGAGTTTGTTTCAATAAAATCACCTCATTGATTTATTGTAGTTTAATAGATAATAATTCAAATTATTCCTTTTCTTTATACACTAACAGCACTAAAACAAGCGCGCAAACACCCGAAACTAATTTACCTATTATCATAGGCGCTACATAGCTACCGTCAAATGCCATAGTAAGTGCTAAGTGGCCGCCAAATACAAATGCCGCCGAAACCGCAAAGGCGGAATTTAGCACGGTGCCCTTTTTGTCCATTTTATCCATTACACCAAAGCTAGAAGCGTTAGTAACCATATTACCAAGCAACGCTAGCGCCGACACACCGTTTATACCAAGCTTAGAGCCTAATTTATTCAAAGGCTTATTAAGTAGCTTTGAAACTATAGCCATTAAGGGCAACGCGCCCGAAAGGGTTACACAAGCATTAACGCATATAAACGCAGCGTTTTCGAGTGTATCAAAATGGGGTGTGATTTCTTTTTTAGTTAAGAATGTAAATATTGCGCACACAAGACCAATAATAGCAACCGCTTTCATAAAAAAGCCGAAAACCTTAAAGCATTTAATACATATTTTCGGTACAACAATTAACGCAACCAAAACAATAACCGAAAAAATAATCAAGGGTAAGAGGTTTATGATAACAGTTAGCAAACCAATACCGCAAAACAGTCCTGCTACAATACAGCCAATTGGAATAGTAGCAATACCGCAAAGTAAACCGAAGAAAAGTTCCCTATGCTGTTCTTGTTTTACAACACCTAAAGAAAATGGGATTGTAAAGGATATAACGCAACCCATCATAGAAGAAACCACAAACGCGTTGTAGTTACCAATACTCTCGCTTTTGCATATTGTTTGCGCCAGTGTCATACCACCCATATCGTTAGCAAAAAGGGAAGCCGGCAGTATAGACGGGTCTATACCGAAAATATTGTAAAACCCTTCGAAAAAAGGTGTTAGCCATACGCCTATTGCAGGGGCGACAACTATCATTCCAAGCATAGATAATGCCATAGGGCAAAACAAAGAAAACGCTTTTTCAAACTCTTTACCAACACCGATTTTATTGCCGATTATGTAGTCCACAGCACCTATTAGGGAAAAAATTAATATAACAATAGTAAGTACACTCATAGCTTTATCTCCTTAAAGCCGTTGTCGGTAAGAATCCATTCAGACTTAAAGCCTGCTTCTATTGCCAATTCTTTCGCTTGCTCGAAAAAGCAGTCAATATGGGTTTTATCGTGACAGTCGGAAGTAAACACAACGCCAAAGCCTTGGCGGTTAAATTCCTTTAAAAACTCCATTTGCGGATAGGGTGAAGTTCTGTATCCGCGCGAAATAGCGCCCGTATTAATCTCGAAAAACGGTATTTTACCCTTTAAGGCATTAATCGCTTCAAAGCCGTAATTAAGATACTGCTTTGAAGAAGTATCAATAAAATTACCCTTTTCGTTATTTTTGGTTATAAGGTCAAAATGGCCTACAATATCCGCTTTTATTTTTTGCGGCATACTTGCCACCATTTCAAAATATTTTTTTGCAAATAAAAGCGAGTTGCCCGAAAAATTAGACTGAATATAATCTATAGTTTCTTTAAGCCCGTAGTCAAAGCTTAAAACCTTTCCCTGTAAATCAAGATAATGCACCGAGCCTATAATATAATCAAAATCATCTGTCGGGATAGTTGAGAAAAGTTCATACTCTAGACCGCAAAAAATATCAATAACACCCTTATACTTTTCCTTTAAAGCGCGTATTTCCGCCACATAATCCTTAGTTTTTTCTATGGACATTTGGTATGGATAAGTAGAATATTCCATATAAGAATGCTCCGAAAAGCCAATTGAATCAAATCCCTTTAAAATAGCTTCTTTCACCATTTCTTCGGGCTTGTCCTTTCCGTCAGCATAGGTTGAATGAATATGTAAATTTTGTTTCATAATTTACTCCAAAACAAAAATATTTTGACAAACTTCACTCATTATAGCACACAAAAAAACTATTTTCAACAAACAGTTACCACCCTTTTATAAGCTTCAACCCCTATCAAAGCTGATAGGGGTTGAATGTTAGTTAAAGTTATTTAGTTTTCTTCTTCCTTTAATTTTTTACCATAAAGTGCAGTACCTAAAATTCCGCCACCGCTAATAACCAGAAGTACAAACCAAATATGCATATTTGTGTTGTCCCCTGTTTGAGGGCTTTTTAGATTTTCAGAATCGGCCGAAGAATCAGATTCTTTCTCAGGTTTTGATTCGGGTTCCTTATCAGGCTTTGAACCGGACTTTAATTCCAAATCTGAATCCGGGTCTAAATCAGGGTCTAAATCAAGATCAAGCTCGGGTTCTGGAGTAAATACGTTGTTAAAAGTAATTTCTTCAACGGCGGCATCACTTCCAACCTTCTTGATAACTCGACCCGCTTCATACAATTTGCCTTCTCCGTCATCCTTAATCTCAATCGCTAAGTGATATACGCTTGTATCGTTAGTAACGCGTTCAGCCGTAGTATCAGCATCTTCATTGATTACGAAGTAGTAAGTGCCAGTTTGTTCGAAATCAAGGGCTTCGAATGCAAAGCTACCGTCAGCATTGTTGGTTGCTTCCTTCGGTGTTACTTGAGAATCTACCACATAATTTTCATTTGCAGGATAGAGGAAGAACTTAAATTCGTTAGCTGCAAGAGTTCTATTTTCAAGTATCTTAGTACCTGTGACAGAAACTGTTGCATTGGTTGCCTTGTAGGTGTTTGCAAAATCAAGGCTAGTTACAACTGCTCCACCTTTGCGGATAATTGCAGTAGACTTAACGCCGCCTTCGCCGTTATCCTCAACCTTAACCTCAATATGATATTCTGCATTATCATAGGTCACGCCTTTAAGCTTCTGACCGCCGTTCACTTCTTTTACCACATAATAGTAAGGAGTATCGGAAATATCTGTAGGTTTGTAGTTGATATTAAACTCGAAGTTGCCGTTTACATCTTGAGATACCTTCTGAATGTAGTTGCCGTTAATCTCATATTCGTTATTTGCTTTGTAAAGCTCAAATTCAAATGTGCGATTTTCAGGAACTGCATTATTCAGTTTCTTTGTGCCGCCTAAGGTAAGGTTGGTATCTCCCGTAATCTCATAGCTGTTTCTAAAGATAATGGATTCTTGGGGAACACCCGCATTATCGTAGATATGAGCGGTTGCATGTAGCTGACCTAACAAATCATCAGTAATTTCTACTCTTACACGGTAGATAACATCATCATAGGTAATACCCTTAATGGTTGAGCCACCGTTCACCTCTTTAATGAGATAATAGTAAGTTCCTGTCTTAGTAAAGTCAGATGCATTATTTTTGTTGTAATCTACGAAGTTAAATGCAAATTTACCACTACCGTCATTTGTTACGGTCTGAATAGGCGTTGCATTTACAGGAGCCCACTGGTCATTAGAACGCCAAAGCTCAAAGCTGAACTGACCGCCTACTAAAGTCTTACCATTTAATACCTTTTCACCATCAATGTGCTTGGATACAGGATTTGCAACATATTGGTTGTTGAAAACTATATCATCAACATCAAGATTTGCAGAAGCAACAAGTTTTCCGTTATCTGTATCATCTTTGACTGTAACAGTTACAACAAATTTGTTAGTATCGTACTTAATGCCGTATGAGCTACCGCTATTCTGCTTTTCGGTTACTACATAGTAATAGGTTCCCGACTTGGTATAGGTGATTTCGGGGAAAGTGAATTGACCGCCAAACTCATTGTGAGCTTCGTAGGTCTTAGCCCCATTTGCAATTTCACCCTGAGCATTCAAAGCTTCGGTTAAAACGAAGGTGAATTCGTCATTAAGAAGCGCTCTGCCCGTAAGATTCTTCTTACCGCTTATTGCATAGGTAGTATCAGCCGCTTTATAACTATTCTTAAATACAACATCGTCACCTATAACATTAACAACAACATACTCAGCAGTCAACTGTCCGTTTGTGTCGGTCACATTAACAATTATGCTATAAGTAGTCTTATCTACGCTAACACCCTTTCCATCTGTAGAGGTTTCAACAATATTGTAGTAATAGCTTCCTACCTTGTTAAATTTCAAGGTGTCATTAAATTTTACTTTTCCAGACGCATCGTTAGTACCGGTAAGAACGGTTGTGCCGTCTTGTTTTTGAACTTCAAATGTAAACTCGCTGTTGTTCAAGGCTCTGCCCGAAAGTTCTTTTTTTACAAAGTTGATTTCGAGTTCATCACTATCAGGTTTATAAACATTAGTAAATTCTACCTGACCATCTGCATTTAGGTTATATGCAGTTCCATCCGCATTGAAGTAAGCTGCATTGGCAACAAGCGCATTGGCATTTTGTGGGTGAATGATTACATCTACAACCACTTTAATAACCTTTGTGCTATATGACATCTTATTAATATTACCTGCTATTTCCTTCACATAGAAGACATACTGACCGGACTGATTAAACTGAATATCAATCCAACCTTCACCCACGGCATCGGTAGGATTAAAGCTGATAGCTGAGATTCCGTTTCCTACAGTCGCAAGGGTGGTGCATGCTTCATCGGTATATAGACCGAAATCATAACCTGCAAAAGAAACCAGCGTACTGCCCGATTCGTTTGTGAGATTCTTTTTGATATCTACAGTAGCGAGTGCAGGAACTGTAACGGTTTGAATGTTTTCGAAATCTGCCTTGATGGTATATCTGCCGCCAATAAGTTGGAAGTCTTTGTTAGCGTGGTCAGAATGAATACGAACTATTTCAAGCTTACCGTCCATATTTTCATCGGATACATAAACCGAGAAGGTATGCCAAGTAAGGTCATAAATCATACCGTCAACGCGGTCTGGATCATTGATATCCGGCTCAATTTCATAAAGTTGGTATGAATATACACCCGGCTTATCATACTCTTCTTTTGACATATCGAATTCAAAGGATTTCTTTTGAGCATCAACAGATTTTCTATCAACCTCATACCAACCGTTTTGACCGTAGCGTTCAAGAACCATTGTAAATTTCCAATTGCTATTCCAATTAGTTACAACATCTTTGTTGGCATCCTTAACTATTTTTTCGCCGCCAAGGTCAAGATTTACAGGAGATACTTTTGTAGCTTCATAATCGTTTACCACAAGAACAGATACGGTTGCATCCTTAACTACAGTTACTTCACCGTCGCCAATAGAACCGTTATCATAATAAGTAGCACTGAAGCCTGCACCGCTTACTGTTTCTACAACGGTTGCTACTGTTCCTGTAGGAAGACCAAACACTTCAAACTGCTGTTCGTGAGCAAGCTGTACAGTAAATTGCCCATTTACATCGGTTTTAATTTCGGTATAGGTGCCGTTTGTATGCTTTGCATTAAAGGTTTTGTCAGCAGTTCCAATACCGCTTAGAGTAACCTGCATAGTAAACAGTTTATTTGCAGGAATGTTATATTCTTGACCGAAGCCGTGTTCAACTTCCTTTGCTATTGTTAGGTTTCCTGTACCTTTTGTATCATTAACAAAAGAAACCGGCTTAATCTCGTTTTGGGTTACTGTAACCTTTCCATCATTGGAAAGACCTGTTGCAGTTGCAACATATTCTGCTGATTCACGTTCTACAATACGGAAGACTTCGTTGTTATTTAAGTCGCCGATATATAGAACATCTCCTGCGTGTAGTTCGACGGTTGTATTGCCACCATCAAAATTAACATTAATATTTTGTTCTGTTCCGTCTGCTTTTATAAGAAGTGCGGGATAAATACGACCGTCATTAACATTGGTTGTATTATAAATATCGAATATAAATGGTGTATTTGGAGCAGCAACACCGTCTGCCATTTTCTTGCTAAGCTTAATACCGGTTTGAGGAGTAAGGGTTAATTTGCCGTTATTACCAAGGGTTGCACCAACATAGAACGAATGATTGGTATCGTTTACATTGTGACCGTAAATGTCTACAAAAGGCTGATTTGCAATACTAAGAGTGTTAGTTTCATTAGGAGCTTTGGTTATAGTATAACCTTCAAGGTTTACATGAACGTCACCGCTTGGAATATGCCAGTTGTTTGTGCCATCGGTCTGCTTTGCAGTTTCAAGAGCTTTAGTTGACAACTTGCGGTAAACAGTCTTTTTAGTATGTGCAGCACCATCTTCTTCGTATACGGTAAATGCATTGTAGAAGGTTCCGTTAGTATCGGGTGCAGACGAGCCTGCATACAAAGTGCCGTTAGTATCCGAATAAATGGGAGCATTTGAAGTAAAGTAATACTTATCATTCTGTCTTGATGGGTTGAAATAAGAATAAGTATTTACTGTATTATAGCCTGTGCTATTGGTGTGTTCCCAATCGTTAGTATAAAAATTGATAGAACCATCTGCATTGACATTGTGTGCATCAGCAAGATACTCTGCTGAAACAACTTCTTTTACATTCCATTCATTTATATGACTGTCAAGCGCTACTTCATACACAAGGCGAATAGGAGTATCAGAACCACTAAGCTCTATATCCAAAAGGTCACCATTTTCGTTGAGAGACACATTGTAGGTCATAACCGGAATAAGAGCCGCAGGAACCGCAAAGGCTACAGTTTCTTCTCCTGTTTTAATGTTATGTCTTACCTGAACGGTAGCATACATCATATTGGAGTCGTGTTCTACGCCAAGATAGCCGTAGGACTTAATTGTATACACGGCATCAGGGTCGGTAATATTAGTTACGCCATCCTGATAGAAGCCAAGGAATTTGTTGTTCGCATCAGCATACCAACCAATATAGTTGGAATAATCGTTTGCGTTATTGAAACGAATTTGTCCGTATTCATAGGCAAGACCGATAAGAGTTCTTGCTTCATCATCGTTAGCAAGACCGATTCGCTCTCGTACGGCTGCCACCATTTCGTGACCAAGCTCGGTGGGATTATCAAATGTTCCAAGATTTCCGCCGCCGGATACGAAGTTGGAAGCAAGGTCGGCACCTGAATAAAGAGTATTATTAATAAGAATTCCCTTTACATCAGTGACCTGCATATATTGACCGACTTTATCCACAAAGGATATAAAACCAGAGTGATTTTCACCGCTTTGAGATATCAAGGTTGGTTTATACTGCGATTGTAAATTAATTTTGTCAACGATATCTGCGAACGCTTCCTTTAATCTATCTCCCAGAGAAACGCTACTGTTATCATTTTCTACATTGATATAATCATCAACATAATTTTGTTCAAGACCTGCAATTTTAGTTACAGTTCTTGCATTAGTCCACCAAGTCGCCGACTGAACAGTTATTGTGCCACCAACATTTGCACGGTTCCACTGAGTCCAAAAATCATTTACAGCAATAGAAGCACTCGCATTATCGGGGTCAAGAACACTAATTGCTACCGCATCGTTAGAAACACCAAGACCGATGGTGTAGAAGAGAGACTCTGTTCCATACTTTTCTTCTACTAAATTCTTTGCATAAGCAGCGGTAAGCTGATTAACAAAGCCCTGAGCAGCACTTGTGCTAGTTCCGTCACCTAAGTTAATAGTGTTCGGATTCTGGAAGTTTGTGCTACTGAAGGTAGGAGAACCGTCAGACATAAGAACCATAACGGGTTTTCTCTTAATAGTACCAAGAACCGAGTCGTTAATAGTTGTATCAAGTCCATCTGCGGTAAGCTCGGCTGCCGCTAGCATAACGCCTTTTTGAATATATGTGCCACCGTTTACCGCCTTGTTGGTAGTTGTAGGCCTATTATTTGTTCCTTCAATAACTACATTATTATTAAGAGATACACGGTTATTTGACAAGTTCAAATATACATCATTTCGGGTTTCATATCTGCCAAGAGGTAATATACGAACCGCATCGTTAGCTGTTGCAGAACCACCCTGTGTAGTAGGACCGGAATAAAGAACAACGCCTACTCGGCTATGTGAATTGGTGTCCAAAAGAGAAGCGATACTTTCATTCGCCGCCTCAATAAGCTCAGAAGCAACATTATTTTGTCCGGGACCCATAGAAGCACTGACATCCAAAATTAACATTGTATCTGTAGGAACATGGGACATACCTGTTACTGTCATATTGGTTGCCATCGCCGAGAGAGCCACCAAGAAAGCATCGTTGTTATCCATTGTAATACCTGTATTTCCAAATTGGCTATTATTTGTAAATACAGATTTATCCATCCAAACGCCGCCGGCATTCTCTGTGGAGATTTTGCCGTTTGGCAAGAAGAAATCTTCCCAAGTATTCATTGTAGATGGATCTGACACGCGGCTTATATAGTTACTCGAAGCAGAAGCCGCCATTGCCGAAATCGGCAAGTAGGTCATAATAAGCGCGATACAAAGAACTACGCTTAAAACTTTTTTCGAAAATTTCTTATTCATAATTTATCCTCCAATGCGATTTTATATATTTTATGTTGATTGTTTATAATTAAATATTTAACTTTTTAATTTATTCTTTTTTTATTTTTGTTTCTGGACAGTTACACAGTCCGAATAAGTCTTCACACCTTTGAAAAAAACCGCAATCAAAACAACTGCTGTCCTCATCGTTTTTTCCGTCATAGAATTTGCATACATTCTGCATAGCGGTTACTATCGGTATTCCCTGTGCCGTATACTGCGGTTGTTTAATGAAATCGGGATAAATTGGCATTGGTTCATTAAAAGCACTTTCCCTTTCAAAGCTTTCATAATAACCATATAATAACCTAAACGTTTTATCCAAGACTGTGACTTCCTTAAACAAATCGCCCTCTCTAGGCGTATGTGGGTGTTCCGTTTCTTTAAATTGAACTTTTTCTAACATATAATCTCCTTTCTGTCAAAGGGCAAAAAGAAAAACATCTGCCGTACTATTTGTTGATAATAGTATAGCAAATGTTCTTTTAACTCGGTATCCCCGAAAACAAAGTTTTTTGGCCATATTTTTGAAAGTATTATATGTCCTTTTTTATTAAAAAATGGCTAAAATTATTATAATATAGCAGCAAAATCTTCTCTTGACATTCCTGTTTTATTTGAAATATTTGTAACCGCCTGTTTTACCGCCGATATAGACATACTAAGTGTTTGCGCAATTTGACTATTCTTAAAGCCAAAGGCGGCAAGCTTAGCAACCTCTCGCTCTTTAGGTGAAAGGGTGGTTGCCAAATTCTTACCCCTAACAGAGCCGCTAAGCTTTGTCCAGCCCGCTATGTAAACATTATATAAGTTACGTACTTTATGCCACGCATCAATATCCACCTTAGATATTCTTTGTTCTAAAAGTGAATCTAAGGTACGCCCGTATTCAGCTAAAATTCCGTACAGCTTATCAGGGAGCGCCAGCTTTACTGCACGGTCTATGTGGTAAATTGCCTGCTCGTCATTGCCGCCTGTATGGTAAATTGCCGCACAGGTCATACGCAAATAAATTTCGGCAACGATTGAATTATCGGCAACCGCTTGCGAAATCATAGGCTCAATAGTATTTGGTATCATTGTTATTAGCGCCAAGCCCTGTACACCCCTTAGTTCCAACTGCCTTGTAGCAAGGGCATAACCAACCGCATAAAGATACTTTGCATAAAAGACCTTAGCCGCAGGGAGCGCGTCGTTATGTAATGGTTCGAAGCGCCCCATTTTAAACCACTCAGGGAAAGAAGAAACATCGTACAGAATACTGTCAATAGCGGTTATCGAAAATGCCATAATATCGCGGTCGGCATCCGATTTTGCGGGCGCTTCTGCTATATGTATTTTAGCTTGGCGCCACATATTAAGGTCACCGCGCCAAATAGCACAAAGTCCCAAAAGCATACCTGCCGAAATAACCGCATAGAACCCCGAATGCTTATGAAGTAAATAATAAGCATTGTCATAAACCTTTTCAATATCACCTTTAGAATAAGCTATTTCAGCTTCCAATAAGGTTTGCGCTTCATGATTTTCGCTAAGCGCCGCTATACTGCTTTCGGCTTGACCTGCAACGCTATATAGGTCTGTCATATGTAAAAAAGGTGTTTTTCTGGGTAAAGGCATATTTTTCTCTAATAATATTGCATTATTTTCCTTGCTGGCTTTAGTTCTGCCATCAATAGGCTTTTGTGCATCTTTGGGTATCATCCACACTTTACCAAAACGCGTAGCACCCGCAATTTTTCCGTTAAGACAAAGTGTTTGCAATCTCCTTGATGAAATCCCCCATTTTTGAGCTGTTTCAGTTATATTTAAATATTCCATACATATACCTTCAATCATATTGTTCGCAAATGCGCTTATTATACCTTTATTATACATCGCTTTAACGAACAATGCAACACTTTTTTGAAAAAAGATTATAACCAAAAATCCCGCTCTTTTATAAGAACGGGATTCTATTAACAATTATTACATATCCTTAAACTTTTTATAACTAATGCAGTTTACAAATTTTTCATCGTACTTTTTAGCGCTTCTGAAAATGCCGTTATCCAAGCCTTCATCAGCAAAGGGGTTACCCTTGACAACAAACAAAGTATTTGAAACCTTGCCGTCATTAAACTTATAAATCGGGGTTTTGTCGCCACTCTTATTACCCGCAAGGCGCCAATTAAAAGGTATTTGCTCCCAATAAATTGTATCATCTATAAAATAAAGCACCGTACGCTTGTTAGCAATTTTTCTTGCAATAATTACGGTATAATCCTTATCATCACAATTAACTGAATAAACATTTACAAATCGAGTTTTACTTAAAAGTTTTTTATTACTTTTAAAAGAATCAAATATTTTCATATTCTCACCCCATATATGTACTATATCATATATGGGGTAAAATTGCAACTTATGTTATTTTTATAAATTTAAAAACTCTCTGAAAGCATCAATATAAGACTGTGCAACTTCAGTTGTATTCGCTTCGGCAAAGATACGCAGTAGCGGTTCTGTTCCCGAAAAACGACAAATAACAAATCCGCCATCCTTAAAATACACCTTACAGCCGTCTTCATAGCTTACTTTTTCAATATCCTTGCCAAAATCGGGCAGCTTCTTTTCTTCAAATATTAATTTGTTAACAACCGCCTTGTATTCGGGCGCAAAACGAAGGTTTGCTTCCACCATATTAAACTTTCCAAATTGACTTTCAAGCTCGTCCATAAGCTCTGAGGGTGATTTGCCCGTAACGCTTACCATTTCGGCAAAGATAGATGCGGCATAAACCGAATCCTTGCCGTGAATGTGACCGCGAACTGTAAGACCGCCTGATGATTCACCGCCGAGGACCGCATCAACCTCATCAATTTTAGCAGAAATATGTTTAAAGCCAACGGGTACTTCATAACACTTTTCGCCAAAGCTTTCGGCAATTTTATCTAACATATGGGTAGTAGCAAGATTTCTTACTACGCCGCCCTTCCAACCTTTGTGTTTTACAAGATAATAGTAAAGCATACAAAGAATTTCGTTAGCGTTTATGTATCTACCGTTTTTGTCAATAATTCCCAAGCGGTCACCATCGCCGTCCATAGCAATACCTAAGTCATAACCATCGCGAACCACTTGATAACGTAGAGCCTCCAAGCTTTGCTTACTGGGGGCGGGCATAACACCGCCAAAATAGGCATCCTTATTGCTATTTATAGTGTCAATAGTACAGCGAGCCGTGTAAAATATTGTTAAAATAGGATACGCACCCGAACCATGCATAGAATCAAAAAGCACGCGCAGTCCACGCTCTCGCAAAGCTTTCATATCCAATAGATTTATAATATCATCAAGAAAATCGTTAAATGGATTTTTAAGGTATACAATTTTGCCTTTTTCTACGGCAGAATCGAATGGAATAAAATCCACATTATCGCTTTCAGCGATAAGCTGTTCTAAAGCTTCGGTTGTCTCGACAGGGGCATCCCTACCCTCATCTACAATAAGCTTTATTCCGTTATATTCGGCAGGATTGTGCGAAGCAGTAATTTCTATTCCGTAATAAAGCCCCTTTTTCTTTACAGAATGCATAATCATAGGGGTTGGAACAGAACGATTCATAAACCAAACAGTAAAACCACCTGCCGCCAAAACTTCGGCAACCCATTTTGCCGCACTGCTTGAAAGAAAACGGCGGTCATACCCCACTATTATCGGTTTATCTTTTTTATTTTCTTTTTCGGCCAGTTTAACAATTCCTGCGGCAACCTTTCGAATGTTTTCACAAACAAAATCATCACCTATAATTGCGCGCCAGCCACCTGTTCCAAATTTTATCATATTAGCACTCCCTATTGTTTATATAAATATTCTAACACAATATTTTTCTGTTTTCAACATTTTTGTAAACTAAAGTTTGCGTTGTTTGGTAATTTCGGTTTACATAGATACTGTTCTATACATATAAATATAAAAGCACCAACCCTTATGGTTGATGCTTTTGTGCGCAAATAATTTTAGAAAAACGAAAAGTTCACTAATGCCGATAAAACAGTTTCTTAATCCTTCGAAACAAAGAAACTCCCTTCCCAAACACTTCGTTAGGGAAAGGTTCGTCCAATACCCACGGTAAAGCAATACCGTAAATAGTAACAGTAAAATATCTATCTGTCTTCTGTTCGTTGGGTACGTACCACTTGTCAATGACAATATTTAGAGAAAGGTCTCCATCAAACATATCAATCTCGTACTTATCCGATTCTAATATACTGCCGATAACTGTATAGGAAACAAAATGATAATCAATATAATTTTCAACAGCACAAGATCCCGTTTCATCAGGTCTGTCTATCATTAAACCAAAGTCAGCAAGAAATTCTGTTAATTTTGGGAATTTATCTGCAATTTGAGCATAAAGATTGCGATCCTCATCACAATCACATATCTTATGTTCCTGTGAATATTTTGAGGTATTTTCTACATCCACATCCAAAACATACCCATGTTTTCGTATAATCATTTCGCATTCTCCTTTGCAGTATTTATTGAAGCTATGAGAATCCGTTTTATTTCAAGACAATCCTTTATCAAAGATTGTCCTTCAGTTTCAGTTATATAATCAGACAAAGCTAAAAGTCTTAACCAGTATTCCGTCTCGGCAGTTTCTTTTAATGATATATGTAATTTAGCAAGAAAATCAGCCTTGCTTTGACCGTAAATGGCTTCATTTGCATTAGCGCCGATAGAAGTGGCCGAACGGATAATTTGTTTTGAAATAATGCTTTCGTGTTTTTCTTTTAAAAGATATTTATGTAGTTTTACTATGCGTGCGGCGAATTTCAGGGATTTGTCGAGTAAAATACTATCTCTTGCCATAACGAAAATCCTTTCAAATAATAGATAATAAATAAGAGATAATAGATAATAGTACAAAAGCGGCACTGAAACAGCGCTATCTCTTATTTATTCACTATTATCTATTATCTCTTATCTTAGGCAAAACTTGTTTTGCCGCTTTTGGAGCGGGTGATGGGTAAGTGTCGCTATGGCGCCACTCGCCTCGCTACGCTCGTTGCCCCGGCTAAAAACAGTCCACCGGACTGGTTTCTTAACGCCTTGTTCGATTCCCATCTGTATAAATGAAAAAAGAAGTCGTACTTAAGAGTACAACTTCTTTTTTGGAGCGGGTGATGGGAATCGACCCCACACAACCAGCTTGGAAGGCTGGGATTCTAGCCGTTGAACTACACCCGCGTTTCAACAGCACCTATAATAACACATAAAAAAAAATTAGTCAAGGCTTTTTATAATTTTTATTAAAAAAAGTTCTTGACAAAATGCAACAAATAATATATCATATATGATATGCCGCTGTGGTGGAATAGGCAGACACAAGGGACTTAAAATCCCTCGGTAGCGATATCGTGCCGGTTCAAGTCCGGCCAGCGGCACCAAAAATCCCGAATGCGTAGGCGTTCGGGATTTTACTTTTTCACTATTAACTTTTCACTCTTCACTAAACTCGCATTCGGGATTTTTGGAAAGTAAGAAGTAATAGTGAAGAAGTGAGGTTGATTTGCTTTGCAAAATTTTTATTAGGTTGCATTTTTGCCTTTCCCGCTTCCCGTTTTCC
>JAZSCF010000079.1:0-3696 GCA_045602785.1 Acutalibacteraceae bacterium | reverse complement strand
TGTCTGTGCAAAATGTGCATTTTTTATGTAAAGTATCTCTATTTGTTATAATAGAGTAGTTCACATATTTTTTGCACAACTTGCACATTTACAGTTAATCATAATAATTTCGGTCAGATTTACGGCTTGAATATGAATAATAAGGCGGTCTTTCCTCGATTTCGTCTTGAATAAGAACATAATCTTTTATAACATTGCGGACGGTAACACCGTTGATTGTTCCGCTCGGTGCAAAGATGTTCTTTCCCCTTAATTCATCAAAGAAATTGCCTTTATTTTCTACACCAAAACCATTATTTGAACACCATTCTTTATATTTGATATAAACATCAAGGGCTTTTGTGTTAGTGTTTGCCTGCTGTTCCAAACATTCCGCTATAAAATTACCGATTTTGTCGCTGTTCGTCCTGTATTCATCGGTGGCGGTGGTAACTGCCTGCGGTGGCTTTGCTCCGTCTTTGTAGTAGAGTTTCAAGCCCTCAATACACCAATTAAGAATACCGCTCAAATTTTCCGCTTTTATCAACTTGTTTTTTAGGTTTTTATCCTGTTCGTGAGGCTCAAAATGTCGGTCGAATGTAATTACATTGATACGCCCACTTGTAAACAGGGTATCGTCTGTAATAAGCGGTAAAAAGTTAGTGTTTATAAATAACTTAAAGCGTGGTATAAACTCAAATTCTCGCTCGTGCAAGTGCCTTGCTGTAATACTATCACGCCCCAAAAGGTTTTTGAGTAAGCCTACATCAAATATCATTCTTTTAGGTGGCTCGGAAGCGTTCAGAAAACGGCAACCGTCAAGGCGTGCAATATCTCCGCTCGCTTGTCTGCTGTCCTTGTTTTGCTTTTGTGCAAGTGTTTGAGGTTGCATACTCATTCCGTAGCCTGCCGTATTGCCTAACATATAAAGCATTGTTTCAATGAGTGTAGATTTGCCGTTTCTCGTAGTTGCACCGTACAAAATAAAGCAAGTTTCAAGATTTGTGTCAGCGGTCAGCGAATACCCTAAAATCTTTTGCAGATATTCTGTTTTATCGGTATCGCTCTGCATAACCTCATTTATAAACTTTTCCCATTCTTCCGATTTTGCGGACGGCTCATATATAACATTACTGATTTTTGAAAGTAAATCATCTGAATTATGAGGCGTAAAATCAAAAGTTTTCAGATTAAGAGTGCCATTTTGACAGTTAAATAAATCAAGGTTTTTGTCAAAGTCTGATTGCGTTACAAAGTGAATATCCCTGCTGTCTTTTACCATTGTTTCACGGAAGCGGAGCTGTCCCAACTTTGAAACATAATCAATGTAGTTTTGTTTCTGCTTTTCATCTTCAATGGTAGTAGCATAAATAAGCAAACCGTCAGCAAGTTCCTTTGCCTTGTTCAGAGTCCGCATACTGCCCTCGTCCCTCGTCCATACTTTGCCGTTATAAAAATACCATTCTTTAGCGGTGGCGTTGTATCTGCAAGTGTCTTTGAATACCTCTGCAAATAATGCTCCAAAACCTTTATCATCAAGGGAATATTTGCGGTAAGCGTCTAACTCTATGAGTTTTGATACTATGCCCTCATTAGCCTTTATTTTGGCTTTTATAGCGTATTCTCTCTTGCTTGGTCTTGTTATGCCTGACAACTCATAAAGGCGGTCTATTGCCCCTTTTAAGTCCGTTTTTTCAACTGCTATTATGTAGTCAATCACACTACCGCCAACATTACCGCTCGCACCGAAACAGTTAAAGGTCTTTGTTTCGTGATAATAAACAAGGTCTTTTTTGTGTCCGCATATTTCGCACCGCTCAAACATTGCACATTTTGAGTTATTAAAAACCGTTTTGCCGTTCCGCTCCTGTAAGTATCTGAAAAAGTCAAAATCTTCTTTTAATCGGTCAAGTTCTTCATTGCCTGTTTTGACTTGTTTCTGTTGCTGTGGCTCTTGCAGTTTCAAAACATTTTCAATGTCGATTGTAGCGGATAAATCGCATATAACTACATCTTTATTTGTGCCGTAAAATATGCGGTCTGCATTAGTGCAGGAAGTATCACTCTGTGGAAAGAGTTTTACAAGTGTTTGTGCAATTACAGCCCTCAACGCTTGATTTGTTACAGTTTCATTCATTACAAAACAAAGTCTGTATTTTTCCTTTTGCTCCGAATGTGAAAAACTATAATAATAAAATGCAGGCGGTAAATTGTATCTGTTGCAGATTTCAAGTGCATTGCTAACGGATAAAACAGGCTTGTCCGATTTGTCATTATCAATATCAACCATAAAAAGCCGTTGTTCTTTCCAATTTTCAGCCTTGCACCCTTTACCGTCCATTACTGCAGGGCTAATACTGTACCCTCTCTGAATGTATTTTATAAGCGTTTCAAGGTCTATGTCTTTGATTGTATTTGCACCCTGTAAGCGTGGCTTTATAATTGAAATATGTTCTTTTGGCTTTTCCGTGTAGCCCTTTGTGTCAATGTGTATTAGCAATTATCACCACCGCCATTTTTTAGATATTCAATAGCAGGCTTCATAGCCCTTTGCATATCTTTTATTCTGCCTTGCATTTGTCGGACGAATTGCTCAATATCTCGGTCATCAGCAGGCAACCAAAAACCGCTTTGCGTATTACTACAAATAAGTGTCCCTTGTTTGCGTAGTGCATTTACAGTTATCGTTATATCTCGCTCATTCCAACCTAAATATTTAGCAAGGTCTTTCGCTGTGATTGCGTTTTCCTCTCCGACAGACAAATAATCGGTTAAAATAAGAGGTTTATTTTGCTTCATTCTGCTTTGCCTCTCTTTCCGCTATAATGCGTTTTGCTCTCTTTTCCCAATAGGTCGCATTATGCTTTTTAACCTTGTCTTTGTTGTTTGCTCTCCATTCTCTGAAATATGCAAGGCGTTCCTCTCTTGCAATTTCTTCAACGGATTTTTGCTGTTTATTACTCAATAAATCAACTCCTTTGTATTTCTTTTTCGTTTTCTCTTGACTTTTAGCTAAAAGCGTGATATAATTTAGAAAACTGAATATTTTATCTTTATATTTAGTTTTCTGTTTCTATTATAGCAACAAAAAACCGCCTTGTCATAAAAATACAACAAGACGGAAAAAGTAAATTTTTCACAACAATATTTAGAATACTGAATTTTTTAGAGGTGATTTTATGAAGTATGACAAACTGATTGAAGTAGAGGACAATGCCCCTACATATTCAAGACGAATTGCACATTTATTGAATGAGCAAGGTTTAACACAAGAAGATTTAGCAAAAATGAGCGGTGTATCTAAATCAAGTATAACAGCTTGGATACAAGGGGACAAACACGGAAGAAGAACAGAACCTAAAATCATTGGTCTTAACGATGTTGCAAAAGCGTTAGGCGTAACGGTAGATTATTTGATAGGCAATACAGATGTAAAGCAACCTAATATCGAATTGCAGGCTATAAGCAACTATACAGGATTGGTAGAGAGTTCGTTAGAGTTCCTAAAAAAGATAAATTCCTATAAAATAGGTGATTTTATTAGTGTACCTGTTAGTTCAGAAAAAGATATTCAAAGTCAGGTAACTTGCGAATTTGACCACCCCTCTTATACTCTTAATCTATTGCTGAATAACCCTCGTATAATGGGCTTAATTCATTCGTATATGTGCGTATTTAACGATGATGATTATAAATATTATCAAGGGGATAGAGGCT
>JAZSCF010000078.1:0-2628 GCA_045602785.1 Acutalibacteraceae bacterium | reverse complement strand
CCCTTTCGCATATTCGTTTTCTTGCGGTTGGCGGAATAAATGCCGATAATATGGCAGAATTTTTAAGCGTGGGTGCGTGCGGTTTTGGTATTGGCTCGGATATAGCCAATAAAAAGCTTATTGAAGCTAACAATTTTGCCGCTATCGAAGAGAGCGCAAAACGCTATGTAAAGCAAATAGAAATTTTTGAAAGCAGTAAATAATAAAAAATTCTATAAAATAAACGCGGAGTGATTTCAGATTCACTCCGCGTTTTATTATTATTTTTCAATTGGTATTTCGATGTAAGAGTCTTGCAAAAATACAGTGTTAACCGCGATCTTAGTGGTTGTTTGCTCTGAGAAAAGGCCTTTGTTGTTGGTGTGGCGCACAAAAAATGGAAATGCGGATGAAGAAATATCAATGCGCAGTTTTTCGCCCTTTTTAATAACAAAAGCGTGCTCATCGAAAGAGAAGTCCATATATATTTCGCTATTTGGAACATAGCTTTCGCAAAAATTAGAAATTTGGTTTATATCGTCGCGAAGACCATAATCCCCTTCGTTTTTGCAAAGGCTCAGTCGCATATAAAAACAGGTATCATCGCAATCGGATTTAACCTTTAATTGAGCTTTTATTTTACCCTTTACAAAGGTGTCTTTTTCGAATTTGTCGGTATAAACTGTGATAATATCTTGGCGTAAATTAGGTTTATCCTGCCATTCGTTACCGCCAAAGTTTGTAGATAAACCACCCTTAAAGCTTGCAGGATTTGTAGGGTCGTATTTATAAGATATAGTGTTGTTACCTAAAATGAATTTTTGATGATTTTTAGGCTCAATAAAATCATCACAACACCATTTATTATCAAACAGCTTATAATAGGTAATCTTACCGGGTTTAAAGGGTGGCTCGCCTTTTCCACGAACATAGTCTATCCATTTAACAGGATAGTTTAAATATTCATTGTCTATATTACCGTCTTCAAAGCTTATAGGCTCAAGTTCACTATGGCAACCGTGGTTAAATGGGTGTACCGCTAATGCCGATATTGCTTTGGTTTCACTGTCAAGCTCGTTCCACATATCAAAAATTCCGCCCGTGAAAATATCATAAAAGGCAGTAACAAACAAAATAGGAATATTGGCATTATTTACAACCCCTGACTTTTTGCCGTCTTGGTAGTCGTGGTTCCAAAAAGGATCATTTTTATTGGGGTGTTTAAATATTTCGTTAAGATTTTCATCATTTTCGCCAAAGACAGTTTTAGAAAACTCTGATAAAGGTAATATATTAAAGCTTTCAGGAGTGTAATTTTTATTCCTGATGCTTTTCTTTTTATACATATCAACATACCAACCGCCGTGAAGACCCATTTTATAAAGACCGTTACGGTAGTTGCCGTTGTATTTTCCTGTTTCCATAACGCGTAAAACGGCGCCCTTTATATCATCAGCAAAGGGAGCGGTTACAAAATGCACAGAAGCAGTATAGCTACTGCCGAACAGGTATATTTCACCGTTATAAAAGGGTTGCTGTCTTACCCAATCCTGCAAAAACAGGCCGTCTGCACGTTCGTTTAGGTAGGGGATACAGTCACCGCTGCTTTTGCCACGACCTCTGCAATGTTGGAATACAAGGGCGTATCCGCTATTCACCCAAGCGGCATTATCGGTTAAAATTCTTTTGCAAATGTCTTCTTCGTTTAGTTTTTCGTCATCATCAACATAAGGTGTGCGCATAATTACGGTTGGAAATGTACCGCTTTTTTGCGGTAAACAAATCACGGTAAATAAATCCGCATTATTAAAGTTTAAATACTCAAAATAAACCTTTTGGCTGTTCATAAAAAGCTCCTTTTTAAAAATCAGTATCTAATAACAAAATTATACTGTTTTTTGGTATTCATTGCAAGTATACTTTACTTTACTTTTGCCTGACAGTAGGGGAGTAGCCAAAGTGATTTTTAAATGCACGGCTAAAAACATAGATAGAAGAAAAGCCTAGTTTTTCTGCTACATTGGATACGGTATCGTTTAGAAGCATTGTTTTTGCAAGCTGCATTCTTTTATTGTTACGGTAGGCTATAAGGCTTATATTGTAGCGCTCTTTAAAGCGCCTTTCTAAATAGTATTTACTGTAGTTAAATTGCCTTGCAATATCCTGTAGCGAAAACGCCATTCCCTGACCGGCATCAATATAATCCTTTACCTGCTCTTCGATACTGTAAACCGATTCGGCATTATTATCAAAAGCATTTGGAAAGTTATCAGTTATAAGCATATCTATAAGCTGGGTAAGTAAGCCTTTTTGTGTTAATTCGCAACCCTTTGGTTGATTTATAACAGAGTAAAAAAGCCGTAAAGCCGCGGCGGTGTCCGAAAAGGTAACAAACGGCGTTAGGGGGTAATTTTTAAAAACATCCTTTCGTATTTTCTTTTGCTCTGTGGCGGTAAGGTCGGTTATATCCTTAAAACATATAGGCACCTGTCGGCTATCAGGCATAGCCGTTATATCAAAGTGAATATGTGGCTGTGAAAGGTTGGTTTTTGTGACCGAAAAGCTGTGTGTTACACCAGGGCGAATAAGTACAAATTGACCCTTTGTGCAATTATAGTCGCAACCGTTATAATTTAAAACAAATTCACC
>JAZSCF010000077.1:0-8091 GCA_045602785.1 Acutalibacteraceae bacterium | reverse complement strand
AGTGGTTAACATAGAGGTCTAATTGATCGGATTCTGTTTCTTCTGCGGTTGCATTAAATGCTACCATACAGCAAGTGAAAACCAAAGATAGTGTTAGCACTATGCTAAGCAATTTGTAGATTTTTTGTTTCATATAAAATCCTCCCTTTATAGACTTTTATACGATTACTATTATAAGATATATTTTCAAAACTGTCAATACCTTTTTTTGAACATATTTCCCAATTTTTATAAAATATATTTTTAATTGTTGTTTGAATATTAAAATATACATATATAATAAACTCTCCTGTTCGCATTATTTCTATAAAAATAGAAGCATACAAGAGAGTTTTATAATTATTCTGCTATAATTTCAATTGTTTTAATACCTTTATGCGCTTTTCCATCTTCACCCGGCACATAAAAATCACTAAAAGCAAGCATTGCGCGGTTTTCGCCTATAGGAACTATTGTACAGTTACAACAGCTACCTGCCCATTGGTGAAAATTAGGACGCTTTGGCTTTAGATTGCCAAGATGACTACGGTCTTCACCTGTCATAATTTCAAAAGGTTCCGTCCAATTAACACCGTCGCGTGTAGCGTAGATAAATATACCGGGTCTAGTAATAACTGCAAGTGTAATACCATTAGGCAATTTTACAAGCTGCGGTAATGCGCCAATATCGGCAAATCTTTCGGGCTTTGACCAGGTTTTACACATATCGGTAGAGCGTGTAATATACGATGGACCCCATTCGGGTGCGCCCTTAAATACATCACAGGTACGAAGTATGCAAATAACTGTACCGTCATCCATAAATTCTACGGTAGGCTCATCCCAACCGCCTACTAAGTGGGCAAACGGGTTATCTTCAACTTCATTTGCAATATAAGGAATATAGCCCTGTAGCTTCCAAGTTTCGCCATTATCAGTAGAACGGAAGAAATAACAGTTAGTAGTACCTTGGTACACACCATTATACGGGTTCGCTCCATTACCTGTATAATGAGCCAAAATCAAAGAACCGTCGGGGGCTATCTTTATATCTCGGCAAACATATATACCTGCCCCATTAAGGTACTTAGTATCTCCACCCTCGGTAAAACTACAGGTTGTACGGTATTTCCATTCAACCGGTGAATAGGTATAACTACCTTCGGTTTCACCATTCTTTAAACGATAAAATTTAAAACGCTTTTCAATAAAATCATCCGAAAAAGAATCAAGCCAATATACTTCATAAGTGCGGTTAAAGTTATCACCATAAGAATGAATATGAACAGGTAACTGATTTGGGTCTTCACTTTTCTTTGGAGATAAATCATCACTTGGAATATGGTAAGTACAAAATTCCCAATTTGCAGGTTTCATATTTTGAATATTAATAATAGGATTAGGTTGTCCGCGTACTATATCACCGTTTGGAAGAATAGTACCCATTTGGTTTTCTTCTAGTTTTGTAGCAGGGCGCCAACTTTTGCCCTTATTCTCAGTTATAAACCATCTCTCACCATCATCACCAACAAGGTCAAACCAATCATCCTTGCCGTCGTGTACCGACATACCAATACGGCCATCCTTCATATTATATAGCTTAGGGAACTGTACCGCACCCCAACCTAAATCTTCAAAAGTGCCGCCGTAATATACAAGGCTTTCGTTTTCTTTTTTAATACTGATTTCACTCATAATAAAACCACCTTTATTGTGAAAATATTCATTTCTACCCGCATTGTATCACATATGCTTTTAATTGTAAAGCATTATTTTTGTATTTAAAAAAGCCTTTTATTTCATAATAAAATAACTGAAACGGACTCGGTTTTACCCGAATCCGTTTCTTAGTTTCTTGAAGTTATAAAACAAATTTAATCTATGCCAAGTATAAACTTACAAATTGTTTTAATATCAGCTTCAGTAATCATTTTATCGTCATCTCTATCCACTCTTGCAAATATACTTTCGTCTGTGGTTTCTTTGTTTTCGTCTGCATAAACTAAATCACGAATATCGAAAATCTTATCGCCGTTAACATCATCACATATCAAAGTGCTATTGCTTTGTGTATTTCCTGTGAGCGGAATTAAATCTTCTCTATAGATGCTACCATCTTTATTGTAAATAGTAACCTTTGCGCGTCTTGTTGTTAATTCAACAACAGCGTGCCTTACGGCTGTCATACTAATATCATAGTCGTAAATGCCATCATAACTAAAGAGTGAAAAATCGTTATTGTGTTCGTGACCGTTGAAATACAACTCGATATTATATTTTTTGCATAGAGAAGCAATCTTTGCAAGGCCTGTTTCAGGAAGGATTGGTGAAGACGGTTCTTGAGCAATAGCGTAGTGGTTGTAAAGCATAATATGTTTTGCGCCAGCTTCATTAGCTGCAATAATAGAATCTTCAACATATTTTAGCATTGCATCGTTCACTACACCATAAGAATAGTAGCTTTCGGTTGAACCTGAGTACTTGTTTTCATACATCGGATATCCGCCGTAATCGGTAAAGAAAGCAATATGAGCAGTCTTATCACCGTCAGCATTTTCGGTATACCAGAAATTGTTCTTAAAGAATCTAATCTTACCTTCAGTTAAATTGCCTTCTGTATCGTATGTGCCGCCAACAGGGTCGTGGTTACCACAAAGTTCATAGTAAGGAATCATTCCCTCTGCTCTGCCGTCAATCGGATTTACAGGGTCGCAAATCTTAAGATTTTTAATCTCTTCAAGGTAGATTGCATAGTCGGTAGCATAAGTATCTGCATAACCGTCATCAAGAATGTCACCGCAGTTTACAATAAAGTCAAGCGGATTTTCTTTGTGAATTTTCTCAAAGTTATCGAATGTGCTATACAGCCAATCGTAGTTACTCCAATTTTTCTTTACGCCAACGTGGGTATCAGATGTTACACCGTATCTTGTGAGAACACTCCAAGCACCCTCATAGCCCATACTGGAAGCAACAGTAACCTTTTTGTTACTAAAGCTTGCATTTTCTTTGCCTAAAATCTTGGTGCAAAGGTCTTCGGAAGCGATTTCGCCGCCTTGTTCATCACCGTAGAATACATATAACCTTCCGTTTCTTTCGTAGGTTATATATTTTTCAATTTCGGTTACAGGATTACTGCGTCTTGAAGTATCGCCAACAACAATTTCAAGGGATGTAGCAGCTTCGGTATCGTGAACTATCGGCAAATTGAAGCCAATGTTTTCAATAATATAATCCTTAATATATTGCGCATATTTTAAAGCAACATCATCGCCTTGCTTGATTACAATCTTATAATCCTTAAGGCTATTGCTTCTGATTAATACATCATCAATATTATAGCTTCTAGCGTATTCTGCTACTTTAGGTCCTGTATAAACATCACCATTCATACAATTGCTTAGAACCTTTAGCTTTGCAACATCAATTGCTTCCTGGCTGCCGCCGTAGTAAGAGATAACACCGTTTTCTACGGAAATCTTCCAGCTGTCATACTTCATATCAGCTATGGTTTCAGTAGTACCGGTTATGGTTTCAGTAATTTCTGTTTCATCAACAAAAACAGGTACTGTCGGAAGATTAGCTTGACCATCAAAAGAAGCAGGAATTGTAGTTTCCTTATATCCGTCAGCTAAAACTTTTATATTATATTCACCAGGATAAAGGTTGGTCGAATATTCAATAACATTAGATGAAAGCTTACTGTTATCAAATTCAAGATAATCGATAGCGTCGCCTTTGCTATTAAGTACATAAACCATTGTTGAACCGGTTGTGGGGTTGCCTAGTAATTCAATTTCGCCGGTTACGGTAGTTTCTTCTGATTTTATACCATCAAAGAAGTTAGCAGAAATAAATGCTTCGTTATTGTCAATTGTAGTAGCATATCCTTTGAATGGGGCTACTATTTCATCAGTTGTTACAACTTCGAGATTTTGGTAGCCTGCTCCCCAATAACTGAGCGGCAACATAAGACGGGCAATCTTTCTTCTGCCGTTTTGCGCATCAATTTCATTTACACTTTCCCACGTAAACTCAATAGCAGATGTTGTACGGGTTTGAAGTCCGGGAACACCATCAACATAACCGCTGGAGCTTGTGGCATTAACTGTTGCAGTTATACCGTCTATCGGAATATGACCCAAATAGTAAATCGCTTTGCTATTTAAGCTAAGCTTAAATTTACCCGAGGATGCTTTTGCGTTTTCAAGATATACATCAATTATATAACGTCTTGCAGAAGAAGTCCTACTAGCATTATCGTAAGGCTGACCTTTGAAGTGGGTATCGATTATATAAGTGGGTTCAGTTGTTGTAATTGCATAGAGTGTAGTGTCCTTAGTTATTACATGGTTAAGCACACCTGTTTTAGCGTTTTTATCTTCACTCCAACCAATGAATGAAGAATTATTGCTTAAAACCTTTTCCAATACAACATTTTCGTTAACATAATCAGTTACAGATTCGGGTACTTTTACATCCGAACCGTTTGCATCAAATGTCACGGTATATTTAGGAGCAACACTCCAAACAGCTGTAAGTGTAATATGCTTTGAAGGCATAGTGATTAGGCCTTCATCATAGGTGTTTTCACCGTCGGTCCAACCTTCAAATATATAACCGTAACGGTAAAGCTCTTTTGCTATTTCAATATCCGAGCCGTCTTTACACCAAATGTTAGATAACATAATGTCGGGGTCACCGGTCTCGAAAGTGATTCGATGATATGATTCATCAGTAAAGGTTATTTCATAACTATCAAATTCGCTAGGTGTGAATGTACCGCTACCGCTTGAAATATCAACATAATCTATGATATATCCTGCGCTGTCTACAATCTTAGCAAATTTATAATTGTTGCCTTCTTTTCTGGTGATTACAATCTCGCCTTTGTTTTCGCCGAATGAAAGCTTGGCTGTATTATCGGTTGTAACCTTATATAGACCATAGCCTTCTGCCTGTTTTATACCTGATAAATCACCTGAAGAATTATCGTTGCACAAAACATATATATCGCCTTCAACAGGATTTGTGTAATTAGAGAAGGTAGGTTTCTTTGTAATACTTCCGTTAAGTATAAATTTAATGTCACCCTTAACAGATGAAACCTTTCCTGCGCTATCATTACCAAACACTAAATTACCTTGATAAGCGGAATTAACTGTAATTTCCATATTTTCTACAACTGTATCAGCTTTACCGATTGTGAAAATACGGGCATTACCGTCTATAGCGTTAATTGTAAACTTAATACCGTCGGGGTTGGTATTTACAGAATTTATTTCACCCATAGCTCTTGCATAAAGCATATTTTTGGTTATAGCTTTATCATCACCTGTTTTTTGGTAAACCGATATGCCTTCGCCTAGCTCGAAAGGATGGGCGTTAAAGTTAATATATTGATATTCAGCTTTGTTTAATAAGGTTATGTTATTAAATGTAATTTTACCTGTTGTAGTTGATGTACCAAAGGCTACCGGATTATAAGCAATAACAGCACCGTTTTTAAAGCTTAAGCCATCATCACTTAGTTCTTTTGCCTTATAATCTATTTTTGTAACAGGGTCAAATGAAGTTAAAGTAATATCTCCGCTATTGTTCCAATCACCGCTTAATTGGTTGGTACCACCTGTAACAATAATATAACCGCCTGAAGTCTTTAAAAGATTAACTGCAGTAGCTATTGTATCAACTGCCATATCAGGAGATATACCTGAATTTGTGCTCTTACCTGTTTCTGCATTTACATAAATTCTGGTTTCGTTTGCGGGAATTTCGCCCCAAACAGGAACTGCTACCTTTGGTGTTTCGGGCATAGTGGAATTCTTATCCAAAACATCGGTAGTGCCTTCGTAAGCGTAACCTAAGAATTTTTGACCGTATTTATACATAAGCTTTGTCGGGAAGGTTATTGGAGAGCCAACATAGCCGTCAAATACTTCAATTATTTCGCCATTATCATCCTTAAAGGTTATGGTAGATGACGGAATATCTTCCCAAACGGCATAGAATTTTACTTTACCTGTAAGGGTATATTCTTCTCCACCTTCGTATTCTACTGTAGTACCGCCTTCGGTTGTGGTCCAACCCAAGAATTTATGAGCATTTTGTCTTTCAACAATTGGGAGAGTTATCTTATGATTAGCGGTGTCATCACTTGTTACAGAATATTTTGTAGGTGCAACATCATCATAAGGTGATGTTATATATTCTGCAGAATATACGCTTCTTTCAGAATAAACAATATGATACTCGCCGAAATCCGGAACAGTAAGTTCTAAATTACCATCTATTATACCTTCATCCACAACCACATTTTGTGCGTTATAGATTTGAGCATAGTTCATAGTTTCAGAATCAACTTTATATTTGCCCTTAGTTTCGGTATGTGTTACAACACCCTGAGCACTTGATTTAATAACATAAAGCTTGTTATTAAGACCGGTTTCAGCCGATACATCTAATTGATTTGTAATTGTTACATCACTGTTTAAAATGATAGAAGCATAAGCCTTGCTGCCAAATTCGTATGAACTCTTATTATGATGGAGCTTAGAATCGGTACTTCCTGCATAGTAAGTAAATCTTACAGGACCGTTAACAATTGCGGGATCATCACCGTTTTGACAAAAATTCACATAGGTTTTTGCATAGAACTCGTAATCCACACTGTCAAGTGTAACACCGCCGCCACGTGCAAGCCAGTTAGCACCTGTTTGTTTAGTTCTGAAAACAGCTTTTGCAGTTTTAATATTAGCCACATTATTAGGACCTGCAGCACCTATAAACATATCGGTTAATTTCCAATTTAATTCGGTGCCGTAATCTGAAACATAGTTATTTACATTTTCGCCAATTTCAAAAGGATGACCGTCAAAGTTAAAGGATGCCTGACCGTATTGACCTGCAACATTAAGAATATCAATATCTTTAAATGTAATTTTACCTGTTTGGTAAGTAGCGCCGCCCCAATAAATACTACCTGAAGTTACATAGAATGAAGCACCTGAATAGGTGTTTTTATCATCAGATAATGTACCTCTATAATCATGACCTGTTAACGGGTCAACGCTAGTAAAGGTAATATCATCTTTATTGGTAGCTCTAACATGATATTGGTCTGCTAGACATTTACCGGCAACTATAACCACACCACCGGTGGAATTTGTAGCTTCAATAAGCTTCTTAAAGGTTTTAAACGGTCTGTTTATTGAACCGTCACCTTCGGTTTCGGCTTCGCCGTTCCAATAATAGTGAACGCCTACTTCAGCCTTATCAACAAAGGTTGCGTTTAAAACAATATCTTCTTTTCCCATTACGGTTATATCACTATCCCAACCTGCAAAATACTTACCTTCCTTTTCGGGATAGGTTGTTGGGAAAATAAGGTTGCTGTCTTCTTTAACAGAAAACTCAGCAAATTCTTCACCGTCAACCTTAAAGGTGACATTATGTAACGGAACGGTTGTGTAAACAGGATAGAACACAACGTCTGCGCTAGGTGTATACTCTGCACCCGATATTAAAGTAGCGGTAGTTGCGTCCTTAGTTTCAGCCCAACCAATAAAACGCTCGGTTTCACTATCCTCAAGTGTGGGAAGAGTAATCTTCTTAGAAGCGGCGTTTAGTTTAGAACTTATGTTATAAGTTTTAAGAACTGAATCATCACGGTTTTTACAAGTAACTGTATAAACCTGATTATCAGCTAATGTTGCAGATGCTATAAGAGCTGCCTTAGCATCATCTTTAGAAATGGTAGGCGCAAAAATACCCCAGGCCGCTAAATCTAAATAGCAACCATCTGCTGTGTAGAAATCCAACTGTCCGTGTTGGAATTGGTGAATTGCTTCGCTTCTTTGAGAAAAGTCAAATTCAATATAATTAAATTCCCACTCTTCATTACCCATGAAAGCATTTTCAGCAGCTGTTCGTATGCTGGCACTTGGTATGCTTATACCGCCAGAATTAGCGTCTTTAAAATTCATAGGCGCATACTTTGGAGTAGAGGCAGAGTTAGTACGAACATACATTGCAACGTAAAATTTGTTACCATGCTCGGATATAATGTTATTCATACCCCATCTGCCGATGTACAAGTTTCTATTAGTCGAC
>JAZSCF010000076.1:0-15509 GCA_045602785.1 Acutalibacteraceae bacterium | reverse complement strand
AGGAGTCTGGGCCGTGTCTCAGTCCCAATGTGGCCGTTCAACCTCTCAGTCCGGCTACCAATCGTCGACTTGGTGGGCCGTTACCCCACCAACTATCTAATTGGACGCGAGTCCATCTTACAGCGGATTGCTCCTTTGATACGGTCACCATGCGATGTCCGTATGTTATGCGGTATTAGCAGTCGTTTCCAACTGTTGTCCCCCTCTGTAAGGCAGGTTACTCACGCGTTACTCACCCGTCCGCCACTAAGTAAAACAAGAAAATCCAGAAGCAAGCTTCCATCAATTCAGCGTTTTACTCCGTTCGACTTGCATGTGTTAGGCACGCCGCCAGCGTTCGTCCTGAGCCAGGATCAAACTCTCTAAAAAATATATTCTTAACACCGTAGTGTTAAAATCTTCTAGATAAGCTTAATGCTCATTTATCGAACAATGCTGACGCATTTGTTCTGTCCTTCAATACTTCTAAAGTACTTGACTTTCTCTCAATTTCTCTCGAGAATTGTCGGGTCCTTATTATTGTCGTTGTTTAATTTTCAAGGTCCGTTTTGCACCCCGCTTTTCAGGGCGCCCGATTATAATACCACACACTTTCCCTTTTGTCAACACTTTTTTTAAAGTTTTTTTAAAATTTTTTCAAACTTTTTTTGATATACAATATCTTGGGGTTTTGTTGTTTTTCAACCACATTTAAACATAAAAAACAAAGGGAGCAAAGCGCCCCCTTTATATATAATATGTATGCGCACGCGCAAATTTTTAAGCTTTTTATCCTAAAATTACTATACCCGTAATTACAAGTGCAATAACGGCGTAATGCTTCCAAGACATTTTTTCTTTCAAGAAGATTCTGCTCCACAAAACCGAAACCGCACAGTAAGCTGAAATAATTACCATACCAACTGAAAAATCACTAAACATAACAGCCATATAGAACACTTGACCGATGGTTTCGCAAAGTCCACCGAAGTACAAATGCTTATTACCTTTGAATATAGCATCCTTTTTAACAAGCTTAACCCAGATAAATGCAAACACAGCCAAAACAAAGAATGTTAATTCAAAAGCAGAGTTTGCCGCGTAGTCGCTCATTTCTATTGCGGTTTTTTCGATAAACCAATCAGAGAAAAGGAATTCATCACCAACGGTTCCAAGCGCATCTATTATAAGGTATGAAATTGGAAGCAAGAAAGCTAATATGCTTTTAGCGTATTTGCGATTTGCTTTTTCCTGTCTTGCTTTTTTAACCTCTTCATCTTCACTTTGCTCAACAAAACCAAGCGCTATAATACCTACAGTTATCATAACAATACCAACAATTGTGGTGGTTGTTATTTCTTCTACAGATGTTAAACCAAAAAGAAGGCATAAAATAAATGCCAACGCACCTGAAGAGTTACAAATAGGCGAAGAAATTGAAAGCTCGATATAACGAAGACCGATATAACCAAGCACCATTGCTAAAATATAAAGTCCTGCAATCGGCAAGTAATATATAAAGTCCATAAACTTGAAATCAGTATAGAACAAACTTGCAACCATCTTGGGCACTGCATCCACGCCTACGGTGTTGTCGATTATCGCTCCACCGATAAGCGTAATGAAGAAATGAATACCCATTATAAGACCAACTGCAAAAACAACTTTCCAATGGCTGTTTTTATCGCGTTCGCGTGTTCCCATTTTAGAGAACAAGTCAGAGCCGCTCCAACAAAGCAGAGCTAAAATAGAAAAAATGTAATACATATATTATCTCCTTTATAAAACATAAAATTTTCTTTTGAATTTTATGCTTTACTCGGAGGGGGTCTACGTCTGAACACCCTACAAGGTGCTAATCTTTTAAGTCTTTTTGTCATATATTTATTCTGCTAATCTGCGCGCGAAATCAGATAACTCTTCATCGCTGAAAAATTCGATTGTGATTTTACCCTTTCCGTCACCCGTAGATGTTATGCTAACCTTACGGTGAAGCTCGTTTTTAAGAGATAACTCAACCTCGCTGTAGAAGGTGTTTTTTGCCGCTTTCTTTGGCGCTTTGACGGCTTTTTTAACCTTTGCCGACATCTTTTCAAGCTCGCGTACCGAAGCTCCGTTCGTTGCCATTTCAAGCATTTGCTTGCGTGTCTCTTCATCTTCTACAGAAAGCAACGCGCGAGCGTGACCTGCCGAAATCGCGCCCACACGCAAAGCCTGTAATTCTTCTTCTGTGAGATTTAACAGGCGAAGGGCGTTTGTAACTGCCGTACGGGATTTACCCACACGCTTTGCAACCTCTTCTTGAGTAAGTGCAAAAGCATCTATAAGCGAACGGTAGCCGAGAGCTTCTTCAACAGCGTTCAAATCTTCACGCTGAAGATTTTCAATAAGTGCTAACTCCATAAGCTCTTGAGGGTTTGCATCCTTTATAACCACAGGAACTTCATAAAGACCGGCTATACGGCAAGCGCGCCAGCGTCTTTCACCTGCAATTATACTATATCTGCCGTTTGTTTCGGGTTTAACTACAATAGGTTGTATAAGACCATGTTCTGCAATGCTTTCAGCAAGCTCGGACAAAGCATCTTCGTCAAAATCCTTACGCGGTTGCTCGCGATTAGGCTCAATATCATTAAGGTTTACATTTATAACTCCGCCATTTTCGGTTGAGTTTTCATTAAATAAAGCTTCAAGACCTCTACCAAGTCCGCCTTTTTTTGCTGCCATTTTAACCCCTCCTGTTTTTCTTTAAAAATTCTTTGCCAAGAGCGTTGTAAGCATCGCTACCCTTTGAACGCTTATCATAATACTGAATAGGCATGCCAAAGCTTGGTGCTTCGGAAAGTCTTACCGCACGCGGTATAACCGATTTGTAAAGCTTATCCGAAAAGTATTTTTTAATTTCGCCTACAACCTGCGCAGTTAAGTTGAGTCTTCCGTCGTACATGGTAAGCACTATCCCCTCTAACTCAAGGGTTTGATTATATAGTCTTTTAACCTGTCTTACGGTAGCCATAAGCTGAGAAAGACCCTCTAACGCAAAGTACTCGCATTGTATAGGAACTAACACCGTATCGCTTGCATTTAAAGCATTTATGGTGATAAGCCCCAAGGACGGAGGACAGTCAATAAATATGTAATCGTACTTTTCCCTTACAACCGATAGCGCCATTTTAAGCTGAGCTTCACGGTGGTCGATTTCAATTAAATCAACCTCAGCCGCCGCTAAATCTATTGAAGCAGGGATTATATCAACGTTTTTATATTCAGTTTTAATAATAGCATCATCAGTTTTTCCGCTACCTACAAGTAGTTCATAGGTAGAAACCTTGATTTCTTTTTTATTTATACCGTATCCACTGGTGGTGTTTCCCTGAGGGTCGGCGTCAACCAACAACACCTTTTTGCCTGCAATACCTACTGCCGCAGCAAGATTAACCGATGTTGTAGTTTTACCTACACCGCCTTTTTGGTTAACTATGGAAACAATTTTTCCCATCTTTAATCTCCTAATCTTCTTTTGTTTCACGTGAAACATATTTTCCTTAAATATTATATCAAAATACCTTTAAAATGTAAATACACAAAATAAAAAGGAAGCGAAAAATCACTTCCTTTTAAGTCTTATCATCAGGTTTAACACATAGCGCAGCAATAAATCCAAATAAAACAGATGCCGCGATTCCTGCGGCGGTGGCTTCAAGTCCGCCCATTAATGCGCCGATAACACCATGCTCGGTAACTGCCGCTTTTACGCCGCGAGCCAAACTATAACCAAATCCCGTTAGCGGAACTGTAGCGCCGGCGCCTGCAAATTCTACCAAAGGCTCGTAAATTCCAATGGCGGTCAATAAAACACCTAACACTACAAAGGACACCAATATTCTTGCAGGGGTTAATTTCGTGTAATCTATCAACAACTGACCGATTACACATATCAATCCTCCAACCACAAAGGCTTTAAGACAAGCTAAAAGCAATTCCATTTTTCGCACTCCTAACCGATAATGTTTCACGTGAAACATTTTTATTATTTTGTGCGAAAGGTTTTGTTTTATTCAATATTAAAGCATTTGTATATAGTGCTTTTTGCCGTTTCATAATCTAAATGTCGTACGCGAATATTGTCAGCACGTTCACTACGAACAAACACCCTTACCCTACAGGTTTTGTAAACCATATCGGGTAAAAATCTTATGATGCGTATTTCACCAACATTCTCCTTTGGGCAGTAAAGCTCGAAGGTTCTAAGCCCACGCGTACTGCGCGCGAATATATTTTCACCAAAAGCTATTTTAGAACGGTTAAACTCAAACACACCCATATAGGCATACGAAAGTATTAACGCACAAGCAACCACTGTTAAAAACAGTATAAACCTTGTGAATTTATCGAAAATCAAGGCGCAATATATTGATATTGCAATTACCGCCAGAAAATATATAGAGGGTAAAAATAAAAATCGGCTTTGGGTTAAAACGTTGCGCTTAGGTCTTATGCCCTTTTCATCGGGCACAAAAAATGGAAAATACTTAGAAAGCTTATTTCGTATTTCCTTACTTGCGCCAAGCGGGATAATGACTTCCGATTCGCTTTTGGTATCGCCATAACCTCCAACACTTACCTTTAGCGCATAACGGCGAAGCAGTTGCATTATAAGTGTCTGCTCAACCTTAATATTATTTATTGCGCTCTTTTTAAACAAGGTGCGCGCTTTTACTATTGCGCCCGAACGAACTTCAAGCTTATTTTCACCTACAAAAAACTTAAAGTTTACATATTTTAAAAAGGAATAAATGAACGAAACAAAATACGCCAGCAATAATATAAGACTTACAGTATTTACAACGGGCGGAAAATAAGTTTCAATCTTACTTGAAATATTGTTTATTTCGTTTAGCAGCATATCACTTATACCTATTCCCAAAAGAGTACCCGCGCGGTTGATTAGCGGAACCGCCACAAGCATACCCGTAAACGCTGAAGATGTTGTCGCAGCAAGCACCGCAACCTTTATCGCGCTATACTTTACCTTCTTACGCTCGGTTTTTCCGTAAAGCAAAACCGAAAACTCCTTACTGCTTTTTAGCCCTAACTTAAACTGAAAGTCGGTACGGTTATATGCGCCTGCTTCGGTATTTATTTTAAAAGTTACTGAACGGAATATAAAATCAATTGGGTTTTGTGTGTTTTGTATTGAAGAAAGCTTTTTAATATCAAGCTTGGTAACGCTTTTGAAAAGAAAACCGTAGGTTACGGTTAAAATCTTGGTTTCGGTGTTGTATTCAATTTTATATGAACGCCATCTTAAAACCGCCAGCGCCAAAATTGAAGCCACAACAATTATTGAAAAACCTGTTACACCTTCAAAGTTACGTTCGGTTAAATATTGCTCTATTGCCTTGATTACCGGCAAAAACAAAACTATAAGCGTTGGACGTATAAATGTAAAAATCATTAAAGGGTGAGCCTTATATGTTTTAATCATGTCGCGCCTCACTTGTAAGCGAGCTTGTAATCATCTCGGCATCAGAAAGGTTTAATTCAGGCACAATAATTCGGCTACGTGCCGCTTTAAAGGAAAGCGCAGTTACACCAAAAAGTCGTGCCAAGGGTGTTGCAAAGCTTTGGGCATAAATCAAGCGTGTGTACGGCATAATGTGGCTAAACTTAATAAATACACCGTAATTTATGATAATTGCTTCATTGCCAAACAAAATCTCATAACTTTTAAATAATACGGGCAAATACCATATCACCATAATAACACCCAAAATTGCTATTATGAGAACTGCTATTTTTAATATATTGGGAAAGGGCACAAAATAAAAGCAAAGTCCAATCAGGATTGCGGTTAACATAACAACTCGAATTTGCCAAAGCCACAAGGTCTTTTTAGGTAAGTTTTGCGTTTTCACGTTACTCCCCCTTTATTTTACTCCAATACTCTTTACAAAGCGTTTCAGTCTTGTTATCGCCAAAGTGGTAATACTTCTTGTTCTTTAAATCATCAGGTAAATATTGTTGGTTTACATAATGTTTAGGATAGGAGTGAGGATACAGGTAATGCTGACCTTTTACGGTAGCATCCTCCCCATCAAAATGCTTGTTTTGCAAATGGCGCGGTATTTCACGTCCAAGACCACGCTCAATATCCGCCATTGCAGCATTTATAGCATCGTGTGCGGAAACCGATTTTGGTGCAGTTGCCACCAAAATTACTGCATTCGCAAGCGGTAACCGTGCTTCAGGCAGTCCCACCATCATCGCGGTATCAACCGCCGCTTTTACTATAGGTATAATTTGCGGATAAGCAAGACCTACATCTTCATTAGCGCAAACCAGAAGTCTTCTGCAAGCGCTCGGTAAATCCCCTGCCGCTAAAAGTCGACCTAAATAGTGGATTGCGGCATCGGGGTCGGAACCACGCATGGATTTTTGATAAGCCGAAATAACATCATAATGCTGGTCGCCGTCGCGGTCGTACCTAACCGAGTTAAAATCTAAAATTTCTTCTACTGCAGAATCTTCTACGACTATACTATCCCCAAAATCCGCAGTAGCAATACATAACTCAAGCATATTCAACGAACGGCGAACATCCCCGTTAGAAGCGGTTGCAATTTTTGCAATCGAAGCATTAGAAAGGGTTACATCCTTGCTCTTTTGCTCGGAGATAATTCTAATCCCCCTGTTTATTACTTCAATTATATCTTCTTTTGAAAGGGTTTTAAACTCGAAAACTGTCGAACGGCTTAAAATAGCGTTGTAAACATAAAAATAGGGGTTTTCGGTAGTGGATGCAATAAGCGTAATATCGCCGTTTTCTATATACGAAAGCAAAATTTGTTGTTGCTTTTTATTAAAATACTGAATTTCATCAAGATAAAGTAAAATACCGTTAGCGGTATCGATTGTACCAATTTGGTTTACAATATCCTTAATATCGGCGGTGGAAGCAGTAGTTGCATTCAAATAACAAAGCTTTTTGTTGCTTGTTTTTGCAATAATGTTTGCAACGGTGGTCTTACCCACGCCCGAAGGACCGTAAAATATTAAATTTGGTACATTACCCGAATCAATAATTTTTCTTAAAATTTTGCCGTTGCTTAAAAGGTGCTTTTGTCCTGCAACCTCTTCTATTGTTTGCGGTCTTAATGCATCTGCTAACGGTGAAGCCATTTTTTCACTTCCTTGGCATTTTATTATACTTTAATTATATTACTTTTTAGCGTTACTTTCAATACTCATTAAAATATTTCTTATTTCATACAATTAAATAGTATCAAAAAAGGAGAAATTCCGTGAGAAAAACACTTTTTATAAAAAACGCGCTAATTTTAACCGCTTCTTCGCTAATACTTCGATTTGCCGGCATAATTTTCAAGGTTTGGTTGGCGCAAAAAATCGGTAGTGAGGGCATTGGTCTTTATCAGCTTGTGTTTTCGGTTTATGTTTTGGCATCAACCTTTGCAATTAGCGGTACTTCAACCGCCGTTACACGACTTGTAAGTGAAGAATTAGCGCTCGAAAACACCAAAAGCGCGCTTAAGATTTTAAGACGCGCTATAGAAATTTCACTTATTATTGCCTTTATCTCAGTTGCAGTAGTATTTTTTGGCGCCGAATATATAAGCAATACAATTTTAGGGGATATTCGCACCCTCCCTGCTCTTAAAATTTTACCTTTTAGCCTGCCTTTTATTGGTGTTACTTCGTGTGTTAGGGGATATTTTATATCTCGCCGTAAGGTTACACCAAACGCACTTTCCCAAATTTTTGAACAAGCGGTCAGAATTATACTTATTCTGTTTCTTGTTAATAAATTTTTCGAGAAAGGTCTTGCAGCTTGTTGCTTTGCAGTGATTTTAGGGGATATTATTGCCGAAATACTTGCTTGTTTTTATCTTTATATAAATTTCCTTTTCGATAAAAAGCGCCTTGCATTTCAAAATAAGAATGGTAAAAAAGTGCCAATTTTCAGGCGGATTTTACATATTTCGGTACCAATTACTTTAGGGCGGTACCTGAATACCGGACTTCGTACCGCCGAGAATATTTTAGTGCCCAAAAATCTTTCTAAATACCCAAAATCGGGACATTCTGCACTATCGCAATTTGGAATGATAAAGGGTATGGCGCTTCCAATTTTGTTTTTTCCGTCGGCAATACTAAATGCCGTTTCAACACTCCTAATACCCGAAATATCTGAAGCGGTGGCGCTAAAGCGAAATGCTATTGTTAAAAGCACCTGCGAGCGAATTTTTAAAATTACTACACTTGTTGGTGTAATCTTCGGTGCAATTTTTGGCACTATTGGTAAGGAATTTGGGTGGATAATATACAAAAGCGCTGATGTTGGTGTGCTACTTGTCGCCCTTTCGCCCATTGTCCCGCTAATGTATTTAGACAGCATTTGCGACGGTATTTTAAAAGGTTTAGACCAACAAGCCTTTACTTTTCGCACCGCAATCTCGGATTCTGTAATAAGAATAATTTTAATACTTTTTATGCTGCCAAAAATGGGACTTAACGGGTTTATAATAATAATGTATTTTTCAAATTTTTTAACCTGCTTTTTAAATGTTTCAAGACTTTTAAAAATAAGCAAAGCAGATGTAAAATTGTTGAGCTCGGTCTTTATTCCGCTTGCCACCGCGCTTTTTGTGGTGTTTGGTACCAGGCTTTTACTGTCACACCTTACATTTTTAAATACCTTTTGGTATAGTGTGATTTTTTGTGTTTTCTCATGCGCTATTTATATTTTAGTATTATTTGCTTTAAAAATAGTAAAAAAGGAAGAATTTTTGCGCTAAAAACCCTATAAATAGGCACTTTTTTGCCCAAAAACACCATATTTTGTGTTTCAGGCGATTGTTTTACCCTTTCGCGTGCTCCCCATCATTAAAGGCATTTTCTATCGGCTGAAAAAGAGCGAAAAAACACCAAAAAATTAAGAGTGTAGATAGTACTACACTCTTAATTCGTTTGGCGACAGAGAAAAAGCTCTCTATAACCATTATAGTCTATTTACGGGCAATTGTCAATATAAATATGTTGCCTTATATTTATAATAGAACTTTAATGGAGAAGAATAATGATTAAATTTGATAAGCTTTGGACAACCCTAAAAGAACGCAATATCTCACAGTACAAATTAATTAAAGAGTATGGCATAAGCACAGGTCAGCTTGATAGGCTAAGAAAAAATGCAAATGTTAATACCTATACTCTTAATACCCTTTGCGAAATTCTTGATTGCAAGTTATCTGATATTGCAGAATTTATACCAGAAAAAAAGTAACCTAATTTTAGGTTACTTTTTTTATCTTAATTTTTGAAAAAAGTCTTGCAAAAGCGCTTTACATTCATCTTCGCATATACCGGCATAAATTTCCACCTTGTGTCCTAATGGATAGTCACATAAATTTATAACCGAGTCCATACAACCCATTGAACTGTCGAACGCGCCAAAAACAACCTTTTTTATGCGCGCATTTATTATAGCGCCCGTACACATTGGGCAAGGCTCTAATGTAACATATAGCTCGCAGTCGTCAAGCCGCCAACTGCCTAAAGTTTTGCAGGCAGAATTTATAGCCTCAATCTCAGCATGGGATAGGGCGTTTTGCTTTTGCTCGCGGTGATTTCTGCCTTTGGCTATAATTTCCCCATCCTTAACTATTACAGCACCAACCGGCACTTCACCGTCACTATAAGCTTTTTTGGCTTCGACTATAGCTTCTTTCATAAATTCTTTCATACTTTTTCTCCAAATAAAAAGGCAGTCATTACGGCTGCCTTTTAGTTTACATAATTCTTTTAAACAAAAAATTGTAAAGATTTTAAAACGCAAACCACAATAAAAATAACTATTGTGGGGCTTGTGAAAAACCACTTGTAAATTTGCCCTTTCGAAGCGGCTGTTTTCTTATTTTTTAAAGTAAATGCATTCTTGCGGTCCTTTAAAAGATAGATACCAACAAAGCCTATTAAAATAGAAATTATTAAATAAATTACAAAGCATACATTTTTTGCAACTGTCGGTTGACCAATGAAAGCATAGTCAAAAATAACAGAAACCGCGTTATTAAAGGCATGTATAGCAACTGCGGTCCAAATAGATTTTGTTTTTACGGTTGCATAGCCTAAAATAAGACCAACTAAAAATGCAAAAGGCATTTGTTGAAAATTACCGTGAAGTATTCCAAAAATTATTGCAGAAGTTAGTACCGCAAAGGAATCTGAATATTTACGAAGACTACCTAAAATAAGACCTCTGCAAGCAAATTCTTCAACCAAAGGCGGAACAATGGCAATAGCAATAGCGGTTAACATAAAACCGAAGAATCCCTCGGGCTTATCGCCGTAGTCAACCTTATAATCTATACCAAAATTTGAAAAAACACTGCCCATATAAGAAACGGTTAAATTAGCAACCGAGCAAAGACCTACACCCAATAAACCGTAGGGTATAATGTCGTTAAGTTTTGGTTTTTTAAATTTAATAAGCCCCGATATTCTTATATTTTGAACTTTGAAAACAATTATAAAAGGGATTGTAAACATTATTACCGAAAATACGGCATTAAAAACCTGAGTAAAGCCTGGGTCCGAAAGAAAGGCAATAGTTTTTGTGTTCCAAAGATTTAAAATTGTTAAAATAGAACGCAAAACATATACTGCCAGTTCGGATATTGCCAACAAAATAAGCAACGCGGCGCCTATCGTGTTGGCGGTTTTCCGTACATTTTTTCGTTCTTCAAAGGTTTCAGGAGTGAAACCGTAGGGAATATAGGTTACATAGGTTGGTTTTTCGGGTTGCGGATTAAAATTTTGTGTATTGTAATCCATTGATTGATTCATTAAATAACTCTCCGTTTAAATTATTACCGCAAATTATTCGTTATTTTCCCCTGTTTCTTCCTGTTCATCACTTATGTCAGGCTCAACTAAACCTGAATCTGCATCAGCTTCTTCGGGTTTATCGTTAACTTCGGCTTCATCATGTTCTGCCATACCAACCGACAAAATCTTACGAACAGTATCGCCATTTGAGTTAGTGGTCTTCATAACCCTAACACCCTTTGCAGGACGTGCGAATTCAGAAATATCATCAGCAAAGATACGAATTATAATACCGTCATCGGCAATCATTATAATATCTGTATTGCCTTCGGTTACAGGAAGTACTGCCGCAACAAGACCGTACTTATCTACACGGTAGTTCTTAATACCCTTACCGCCACGCGACTGCAATCTATAATCGGCAATATTGCTTATACGGCCGTAGCCTGTTTCACTAATTGTAAGTACACGGGTATTTTCATCACAAATAGCCATATCTACAACGCTATCGCCTTCGCGCATAGTAATAGCCTTAACACCACGTGCAGTTCTGCCCATTGTACGAACATCGTTTTCTCTAAACTGAATAGCAAAACCGTTTCTGGTAGCTATAAGAAGATTATCTTCTCCGCTTGTAAGACGTACAAATTTAAGACTGTCACCCTCATCAATAGAAAGTGCAATAATACCTGTTTTGCGGGTGTTCTTAAATTCGGAAAGTCTTGTACGCTTAATAATACCCTTTTCGGTAACCATACATAAGTAGCGCTCGTTATCATCCTTAACGGTGCAAGGCAGAATGGTCATAATCTTTTCTTCCGGCATTAACGGAATAACATTTACAACATTCATGCCCTTACTTTGACGGCTGCCTTCAGGAATTTCGTATGCTTTTATGCGGTACACACGACCAAGGTTAGTAAACATCATAATACTATCGTGTGAAGAGCATACAAACATATTCTGCACAATGTCATCTTCGCGGGTATTCATACCCTTAATACCCTTACCGCCACGGTTCTGAACACTGTATTCACTTGCAGGAACACGCTTAATATAGCCGTTTTCGGTTTTGGTAATAACACATTCTTCTTCAGGGATAAGATCTTCAATGTCAACTTCGCCTGCGACATCAGTAATTTCACTGCGGCGGTCATCAGAGAACTTATCTCTAAGATTCAACGCTTCGGTCTTAACAATATCAAGAATTCTTGCCTTGCTTGCCAAAATTTCCTGACATTCTTTAATAAAGGCAAGCTTTTCATCTAATTCATCAAGAATTTTTTGTTTTTCAAGACCTGATAACTTACCTAACTGCATTTGAACAATTGCAGTAGCCTGAATATCATCTAAGCTAAAGCGCTCCATCAAAGCTTCCTTACTTTCGGGAATGCTCTTACTTGCGCGAATAATTTTAATAACTTCATCAATAAAGTCAAGCGCTTTTTTAAGACCTTCTAAAATATGGGCGCGTTCTTGCGCTTTTTTCATATCAAAAGCAGTTTTACGCTCAACAATTTCGCATTGGAAATCGATATTATTTTGAAGCATCTCTTTAAGGGTTAATACCTTTGGCTTACCGCCAACAATAGCAATAAGGTTAGCGCCGAAGGTGGTTTGAAGCTCGGTATAAGAGAATAGCTTGTTTAAAATAACCTGCGGATTAGCATCCTTTTTAATATCTACAACTATTCTGATACCGCCGTCACGCTTTGAAGAGTAGTCAACAACGTCTTCAATGCCTTCAATCTTTTTATCACTTGCTAAATCGTAAATTTTCTTAACAAGTGCTTCTTTTCTTACCTTATAAGGAATTTCGGTAATAACTATACGGAATTTTCCGTTTTTAACCTCTTCAATTTCGGTTCTGCCGCGAACAACAATTTTACCCTTACCTGTAGCATAAGCCGCACGAATACCGCTTCTGCCCATAATAAGACCACCTGTTGGGAAGTCGGGTCCCTTTATATGCTCGCAAAGCTCGGGAAGCTCGGCATCGGGGTTATCAATAAGACAGCACATACCGTCTATAACTTCACCTAAGTTATGGGGCGGAATTTCGGTAGCCATACCGAAAGCAATACCAGAAGAACCGTTAACCAAAAGCTGTGGGAAACGAACAGGTAAAACAGAGGGTTCTTTTTTACTGTCGTCAAAGTTAGGTACAAAATCAACGGTATCTTTTTCAATATCGTCTAACATTCTAAGTGAAAGACGGTTCATCTTAGCCTCGGTATAACGGTAAGCAGCAGGCGGATAACCGTCTATGTTACCAAAGTTACCGTGACCGTCGATTAAAGGATATCTTAAAGAGAAATCCTGCGCCATACGAACCATTGCATCGTAAACAGAAGCGTCACCGTGGGGGTGATAGCTACCAAGCACGGCACCAACGGTGGTAGCGCACTTTTTATAGGCTTTATCAGGGGTAATGCCTAAATCGTACATAGTGTAAAGTATTCTACGGTGTACAGGCTTTAAGCCGTCTCTAACATCAGGTAAAGCACGTCCAACTAAAACCGACATACCGTATTGAAGCATACTGCTTTTAACTTCATCAACAATTTCTACCGGCACAATATTAGTTTCTTCATTAGAAGGCCAGTATACATTTTCGTGTTTAGCCATTTTTCAATTTCTCCTTTCCTTAAATATCCAAATCTGTAGCAAAAATTGCGTTTTCTTCAATAAATTGCTTTCTGGGTTCAACCTCTTCACCCATAAGCATTGTAAAGGTTTCATCCGCTATTTGAGCATCTTCCATAGAAACCCTTAAAAATGTTCTACGCTCGGGGTCTAGTGTAGTTTCCCAAAGCTGTTCGGGGTTCATTTCACCAAGACCTTTATAGCGCTGTACATCAATATTGTCGCCGCCGCCAAGTTTTTCTTTATACATATCGCGTTCTTCTTCGGTAAATGCATCATAGTGTACCTTACCCTTAGCAACACGGAAAAGCGGTGGTTGAGCTAAGTAAATATGACCTGTTTCTATAAGCTCGGGCATATAGCGGAAGAAGAATGTAAGTAAAAGTGTTCTAATATGGCTACCGTCGACATCGGCATCGGCCATAATAACAATTTTATCATAACGAAGCTTGTTTATATCAAAGTTTTCACCAATACCTGTACCCAAAGAAATTACAACAGGAGTTAGCTTATCATTACCGTAAACCTTGTCCTCTCTTGCCTTTTCAACATTAAGCATTTTACCCCAAAGCGGTAAAATTGCCTGGTAGGTACTGTTTCTGCCTTCAACTGCGGAACCGCCTGCAGAGTCACCCTCGACGATAAATATCTCAGTTTTTGTTGGGTCATCTGAAATACAGTCTTTAAGTTTATCGGGCATACGGGTTCTGCCGCCTATACCTGATTTATTACGGGAAGCATCTCTTGCCTTTTGCGCAGCTTCACGTGCGTTAGAAGCGGCAATAGCCTTATCAATAATAATTTTACTTTCAGCAGGGTTTTCTTCCAAGAAGCGATAAAGCTGGTCGTTAACAATTTCTCTTACTAACTGACCAATGGAAGTATTACCAAGCTTAGCTTTTGTTTGGCTTTCAAACTGTGCATCAGAAAGCTTAACCGAAACAACCGCAACTAAGCCTTCTAAAACATCATCGCCCTTTAGATTATCGCTGCTTTCCTTAATCTTCTTAAAATCGTGAGCGTATTTATTAACTACTCTTGCAACAGTTTGGCGGAATGCCGATTCGTGAGTACCGCCGTCTATAGTATGCAAGGTATTAGCAAACGACATAATTCTATTATCATAGGCAGTAGACCAAATAAGCGCAATTTCTGCGGTTTCGTCCCCTTTACTGCCTGATAAATAAATTACCTTTTCGTTTAAAGGCTCTTTCTTTATGCCGGATAAAATATATTCAACATAAGATTTAATACCGCCTTCATAGCATAAATCATCAGATTTATCTTTTGTAAGGCTATCGCTACGCTTATCGGTTAAAACTACGCGTATACCTGCATTCAAGAATGCCTGCTCGCGAAGTCTTTTTAAAAGGGTATCATAATCATATTCTGTAGTATCGGTAAATATTGTTGGGTCAGGCTTAAAGGTTACGGTAGTACCTGTTTCATTTGTTTCGCCAATAATATCCAAATCGGTTACAGTAACACCTTTTTCATAGCGTTGCTTGTAAACATTTTTACCGTCTCTTACTTCAACCTCAAGCCAGTTTGAAAGTGCATTAACAACCGATGCACCAACACCGTGCAAACCACCCGAAACCTTGTATCCGCCGCCGCCGAATTTACCGCCTGCGTGCAAAATAGTAAATACAACAGTAACAGTTGGAATACCTTTTTGCGGATTTATACCAACAGGTATACCACGGCCGTTATCACTTACTCTAATAATGCCGTCATCCAAAAGTTCTACAGTAATCTTGTCACAGTAGCCAGCGAGCGCTTCGTCTATAGAGTTATCCACAATTTCATACACCAAATGGTGTAAACCGCGTTCACCCGTAGAGCCTATGTACATACCGGGTCTTTTTCTAACCGCCTCAAGACCTTCCAAAACCTGTATGGAATTTTCGTCATAATTTGTATTTACGATTTTATCATCCATATTTATCCGTTGCCTTTCTGCCTGCCGTTTTATTTTCCTTACTTACCGCAGGCGGGTAAGATTTATTCTTCTATAAATATATCGCTTGTTTTTG
>JAZSCF010000075.1:0-23145 GCA_045602785.1 Acutalibacteraceae bacterium | reverse complement strand
TACAGGTTATGAGATTCAGTACTCAACCAGCAAGACCTTTAAGTCTAAGTATACAAAGACTAAGAAGGTTTCAAGCTATAAGACAACAAGTGTTACTTTGAAGAGTCTAAAGGCTAAGAAGACCTATTATGTAAGAGTACGTACCTACAAGACTGTAAGTGGTAAGAAGTACTATTCAGATTGGTCATCTAAGAAATATAAGAAAACTAAATAATAATAAAAAATGGTGCAAAGAGTTTTCTCTTTGCACCATTTTCATATATATTTCTTTAAATTATTAATCTAAATACCTGATATGCGGTTGCGGTTAGATTTTTATATGCATTATTTGTATCAAGCGCTTCCGGTAAGGTTGTAATATTTCTTAAAATAGGGAAGAAGGCATCAATTCCGTACTGATTGCAAATCTCAGTATCTTCTGTTACACAGCCCGAAAAAGCAATAACTTTTTTGCCGTATCTTTTAGCAAGGGCTGCAACACCAATGGGCGCTTTGCCCATAACTGTTTGGGAATCAAGCCGACCTTCTCCGGTAACAACTATATCTGCATCCTTTATATCGGCTTCAAGATTTATTTCTTGCAAAATAATATCTACGCCGGATTTTAAAATCGCATTTGTAAAGGATAAAAACGCAAACCCTAAACCGCCTGCCGCACCTGCACCGGCGTGGTCCTTGTTGGCTTTTGCAGATATAGTTTTTGCAATTTTGGAGTAATTATCAAGCCACTTGTCCATATCCTTAATCATTTCTTGTGTGGCACCTTTTTGCGCACCGAATACTGCACTGCAACCGTTTTCGCCGCAAAGGGGATTTGTGACATCACAAGCAATGTTAAATGTACACTCTTTGAGCTCGGGTAAAACATTGTCAGTCTTAATTTTATTTAGGTTTTTAAGTCCCTTGGCACCAAGCAAAATCGGATTACCATTTTTATCTAAAAATTGATAACCTAAAGCGGTTAGCATACCTGTACCGCCATCGTTTGTCGCACTTCCGCCTATACCAACAATAAAACGCCTGCAACCCTTTTTAATTGCATCCTTAATAAGCTCGCCAACACCGTAGGTTGTGGTTTCTAACGGGTTTTTCTCTTGCTCGGAAATTAGTGTTATTCCCGAAGCCGATGCCATTTCTATAACTGCTGTATTGGTGGCTTTTAAAATGCAATATTTTGCAGTTACGGGTTTTAATAACGGACCTTTAACTTCTAATTCAACTATTTGTGAATCAGTGCTTTCGGCAAGAGCAAGAACAGTACCTTCACCGCCGTCAGCTAAAGGTTTAATTACTACTTTAGCGTTATTATCTAACCTATAAATTGCATCTTTCACAGCGTTTCCTGCTTGTAAAGAAGATAAACTGCCTTTAAAAGAGTCTATTGCAATAACAATTTTCATACGCATCACCTATTGGTTTTAACTAAGGTAATTTATTACCTGCCGCGCGGTAAATTTCATACCATTCTTCGCGAGTGATACTAACCTTACTTGCTTTCAGGCTGTCAGTAAGGCGGGTAAGGTTTGTAGTGCCTGTAACAGGTTGCATTTTTGCAGGGTGACGCAAAAGCCAAGCAATTGCCATAGCAGTTTTTGAAACGCCGTATTTATTGCCGATTTTTTCAAGCACGGTATTAAGCTCTGGGAATTTATTGTTATCAACAAAGCAACCTTCAAAAAAGCCGTACTGCATAGGTGACCAAGGCTGAATTGTTATATTGTTAAGTCGGCAAAAATCAAGTACACTGCCATCACGAACGGATGAGGCTTCGTTATACATATTTACGTTTATGCCTGCATCAATCATAGGGGTATGCATAATACCAAGCTGTAGCTGATTAGCGCAGATTGGCATATCAAGTGCGTTTTGTAATAACTTGATTTGATATGGGTTTTGGTTTGAAACTCCAAAATGGCGCACTTTACCGCTATCCTTAAGATACGAAAACGCACGGGCGACTTCTTCAGGTTCCATTAGAGCATCCGGTCTATGTAAAAGTAAAACATCTATATAATCCGTTCCTAGTCTTTTAAGACTACCATTAACAGAATTTATTATATGCTCGTAAGAAAAGTCGTACATACCTTTGCGGATACCACATTTGGTTTGAATAATAACTTTTTCTCGCATAGATTTGCTTATCGCTTTACCGAAAACCTCTTCACATTTTCCGGCACCGTAAATATCGGCGTGGTCGAAGAAATTTGCGCCTAATTCAAGCGAAGTATTAATAAAATTAGATATCTCATATTCACTCATATTACTTATTCGCATACAACCTACAGCAACTGTAGGTACTTGTAATCCGCTTTTGCCTAAATCTATAGTATACATACAATCATTCCTTTCTAATTTATATTAACATATGTAAACTAAAAAGTAAATCCCCTCGAAATTCGAGGGGATTTTAGTTTTGTTTTATTCAACAAATAAGGATTAGCCGTTTACGTTGTAATGAGAGTTCATTAAGTTTACAGCCTTAAACATTTTATGTAGATAAATGAAAGGACCAACAACGATGAAGCTACCTAATACATTCCAAAGCCAATAGTCAGCGGCGCTAAAGCTGTAAGCAATACCGCGTCTTGCAAGCTCGTTACCGATTCTGTTAGAAATTCTATGATACCAAACGATACCTGCAATACCGAAGGTAATAGGGTTAATAATGAAAGCAAGTAAACAAAAATGCATAGTCTTTTTACCATCGTATCTTGAAGCAACAATATTAATATCGCTAGAAACTGAAGACATAACAACTAAAGAATAGATGCCTAAGGTAATAAGTGAAAGTAAAATAGTTTTTAGTAGTCCCTTATTTGTCTTTAATTGAGCAACGGGAGCAGTGGTTACAGTGTTTTCCATAATGAATCTCCTTTCAATTGACCAGAAAATATGAACAAATTGTGAACTGGCCTGTTTTTATAATAACATACTTATTTCAATATGTCAATGAAAATTAATAGGTAGATTAAAGCGCGCTATTTACAGTAACCTTATTCTCTTGTGTTTCAGTATACTTAGTTTTTTCTGCCTTTTTATCTTTAATATACCAAGGAAGGTAGGCAAGTACAAATAAAAACGTAATAGCAGATGCCATTATTAAAAGGCGTAGTGCAAAGTTGGGAGGTAGGATATCTAAAATTGAAGGGGTGTCTTCAGGGCGAGCCATAAATAGATAGTTAGCACCTGGACCTATAAGTCTGTTTGCATAGTAGGCGATAGCGGCAAGAATAATAATACCGACATAGGCTTTTATAAATGATTTAATTTTGGGGCGCATTTTGTGGATGAAAATCATATAGAAAAGCGCAATGTAGCAAAACAAATGCTCTGCCCAGAACTGATAGTAACGGAACCTTGTGGGACCCGTGTAGGAAATAACTGTTGGGGTAATAAGAGCAAAAATAGAACCTGCAAATGCCCAAAAATAGCAAATATCAAATAAGGTTTGCGATTTGCCAATTACCATATAACTACCAAAAACTGCTACCCAACCGCATACTGTAATGGGTAAGTGGTCAACAGGATTGGGCGATAGGGACGGAATAGCAATAAGACGCCAATAGTAAGACATTTCGCTAAAAATAAGAGTAAATGCGATTATGTAACGAAAAGCAATTTCGTTTTTCATATCTTTTATATTTTCGCGAAAACGGTAAATCAAAAAGATAATTGCCGCTGTAATTACAATAGGTAAAAAGTGAGCCAACGAAAAGTTGGTAAATTCTATATTTTCGCTTTTGCCAAAGAAATAATTTAAAAAATCAAGCATTTTTTCTCCCCCAAGAAAATAAACTTTCGTAGATTATACCATATTCGACAAAATTTGACAAGTGGTAATAAAAACCCTGCCAAATAATTGACAGGGTTTAAAAAATATTATTTTGCAAATATTAACTTATCTTTGAACACGGCCCGAACCATCGCCGCCGGCAAGCTTTTCAACTTCTGCTACGCCTACACGGTTGTAGTCGCCTTCAACAGTGTGCTTAAGAGCAGATGCAGCTACTGCAAATTCAATAGCATCTTTAGAAGATTTACCATTTAATAACGAGTAAATAAGACCGCCACCGAAACTATCGCCACCGCCTACGCGGTCAACAATGTGGAGATGGTATGTCTTGGAGAAATAGTAATCTTCGCCATCATAAAGCATACCTGCCCAGTCGTTGTCGTTAGCGGAAATTGAAGTTCTAAGGGTGATAGCAACCTTTTCAAAACCAAATTTATCAGCTAACTGCTTTGCAACAGATTTATAACCTTCGTGGTTTAATTTACCGCCGTAAATATCGGTACCTTCTGCCTCAATGCCGAATACATCCTTTGCGTCTTCTTCATTAGAAATACAAACATCAACATATTGACATAATTCGGTCATAGCTTTATTAGCTTCTTCTCTTGTCCAAAGCTTACCTCTGTAGTTAAGGTCGCAAGAAATTTTAACACCGCGCTTTTTAGCAGCAATACAAGCTTCTTTACAAATTTCAACAACATTTGGACCTAAAGCAGGAGTAATACCTGTAAAGTGGAACCAATCAGCGCCTTCGAAGATGCTGTCCCAATCAAAATCCTCGGTAGTTGCTTGTTGAATAGCGGAATATTTACGGTCGTAAATACAAACAGAGCCACGCTGAGAAGCGCCTTTTTCGAGATAATAAATACCTACGCGCTCGCCACCGCGAACGATTTTAGAGGTATCAACGCCGAAATAACGAAGACTGTCAACTGCTGCTTGACCAATAGCGTGCTTAGGAAGCTTTGTAACATAAACGCTATCCATACCGTAGTTTGCAAGGCTTACTGCAACGTTTGCTTCACCGCCGCCGAATGTTGCTTGCATTTGGTCGTTTTGGAAGAAACGGTAATAACCGTTGGGAGCAAGTCTTAACATTAATTCACCAAAAGTAACTATTCTTTTCATTATATTAACCCTCCATTTTTTCGAGTGCTTCTTTTACGAAGAAGCTACCGCCGATAGCTTCAATTTTATCGAAAGCTAAGAATTCATCAATATTGCTTCTGTCTACACCGCCTGTTGGGATGAATTTAACCTGCGGGAATGGCGCAGAAAGAGCTTTTAATGCTTTAAGACCGCCGTAAATATTTGCAGGGAAGAACTTAACGGTTGTAATGCCAAGCTCTAATGCTTGCATAATTTCGGTAGGGGTTACACAACCGGGGTAATAAGGGATGTTTCTTTCGATACAAATCTTTGCAACTGCAACCGAAAGACCGGGAGATACAATAAACTGTGCACCTGCTTGAAGTGCTGCTTCGCACTGTTCGGCATTAATAACTGTGCCTGCGCCTATAGACATTTCGGGATAGTTTTTGCAAGCGTATTCAATAGCCTCTGCCGCACAAGCTGTACGGAATGTTATTTCTGCAGTGTTGATACCAACACCCTTTAATGCGGTTAAAATTTTATCTGTTTCGGATAATTCTTTAATTACTACTACTGGTACAAATTTTTCCATTTTTTATTTCTCCTTTATACACCTGAATATGCGGCAAAGCCTGCGTCTACGGGAAGAACAACACCTGTAATTGCTGATGCTGATTTATCATCGCAAAGGAAGAGTGTTGCGCCTAGCAGTTCATCTGCGTCTACAAATCTATTAGTAGGTGTGCCGTTTAATATTTTTGCGCTTCTGGCAGTTGGTGTGCCATCTTCGTTAAAGAGTAAAGCCTTGTTTTGAGCCGAAACTAAGAAACCCGGAGCAATTGCATTACAACGGATACCTGTTCCTGCAAAGTGGGTTGCGAGCCACTGAGTAAAGTTGGAAATACCTGCCTTAGCGGCTGAATAAGCGGGGATTTTGGTAAGTGGGGTATAGGCATTCATTGATGAAATATTGAGAATAGAGCCCTTTTTCTTGTCTACCATATCCTTTGCAAATTCCTGTGTTGGCAAAAGTGTGCCTTGGAAGTTTAGCTTAAAAACAAAATCAACACCCGAGGCATCCAAATCAAAGAAGGATTTTCCGCCTTCCCGAGCTTCGTGGTGATATTCGTTATCGGTTGTGGCTCTTGGGTTGTTACCGCCTGCACCGTTAACCAAAATATCACAAGGACCAAGGTCTGCTAAAACCTTTTGGTGAACAGCTTTAAGGTCTTCGGGGTCTAAAACATTGTTTTTGTAGCCTTCACAAATAAAACTTTCTGCCTTAAGCTCGCTAGCTAAAGCTTTTACAGCTTCTTCGTTAAGGTCAAGCGCTGCAACCTTTGCACCGCTTTGAGCAAAAGCTCTTGCCATTGCACCGCAGATAAGTCCGCCTGCGCCCGTTACAACAACAACCTTGCCCTTATAGTCAATGTTTAGTGGAAGTTCAATCATTTTTACGCCTCCTATTTATTGTCAAGCTTATCAAGCATATCCCATACGCCAAGCATATACATTATGCCAAGTGATCTGTCGTAAAGACCGTAACCCGGGCGAACATTACCGGGACCTTCACCCCAAAGATGTCTGCCGTGGTCAGGGCGGATATAGCCTTCATAACCGCAGTCGTGATAAGCTTTTAAGATTTCTAAAATACCTGTATCGCCGTCACAATCTCTATGGCTTGCTTCCGAAAAATCACCATTAGGGAAGTGTTTCACATTGCGAATATGGGCAAAGGCGATTCGGTCACAGTGCTTTCTGACAACTGCTGCAACATTGTTGTTTGGGTCAGCATTAAGACTGCCCGAACAAAGTGTTAAGCAGTTGCAGGGGTGGTCAACCATTTTTAAGAAACGGTCAATATTTTCTTCATTAATGAGAAGGCGGGGAAGACCGAAGATATCCCATGGCGGATCATCCATATGAATAGCCATTTTAATACCTGTTTCTTCACATACAGGCATTAATGCTTCAAGGAAGTATTTTAAGTTTGCCCAAAGCTTTTCGTGGTCAACGTCCTTATACGCTTTAAAAAGCTCGTCAAGCTTTGCCATACGTTCAGGCTCCCAACCCGGAAAAGACATATTGTACTTTTCGGTAAAGTCCAGAATGTATTTTGCCATAGCGTTGTAATCATCCTGAATCATATTCTTTTCGTAAAATAAGGCGGTAGAACCATCACCTACAGGGTGGAATAGGTTGCTTCTTGTCCAGTCAAAGATAGGCATAAAGTTATAGCAGATTACCTTAACACCAAATTTTGAAAGGTTCTTAATGGTTTGAATGTAGTTTTTAATGTACATATCCCTTGTAGGAAGACCAATTTTAATGTCGTCGTGAACATTAACCGATTCAACTACATCCATATTAAAGCCGTAGGGTTTAAGTTGTTTTTCAACTTCTGCTATTTCATCAACTTCCCAAACCTCGCCCGGCATTTTGTGGTGTAAAGCCCAAACTATGCTCTCTACACCTGGAATTTGTTTGATATCCGAGAGTTTAATATTGTCATTACCCTCGCCATACCAACGGAATCCCATTTGCATTGCCATATATTTACCTCCTTTTATCTTGCTAAAATTTATTACACAAGCTAAGTATATCATATAATTTTAGCAATGTTAATTACATTTATTGTTTGACATATTGCAAATATTGCTGTAAAATAATGAAGAGGTGATAATAATGCCCAAAAGATTTGACCCAAGACAAAATATGAACTCCGAAAATTTTGAAATTTTTCATTATCTTGACCCAGGCACACGCCATATGGAAGCGCATTATCACGATTTTTATGAAATTTTCTTTTTTATAGATGGTAATGTAGATTACTGGATAGACGGTAGCTTGTATCATTTAGTACCGGGGGACATTTTACTAATACACCCAACCGAGCTTCATAAGCCTGTACCGAATGCTGAAATTGATACATACGAGCGAATAGTTTTGTGGGTAAATAAAAACTATTTAGCAGGTATTGAAAACGGTGTTTTGGAAAGATGCTTCGATAAGGATAGTCAAACGCATAATAAGGTACTAAGACTCTCTAACGAAAAACGAGAACAGTTATTTTCCTTGGCACATAGTCTTTGTGAAGAATACTACAGTAAGGAGTTTGCAAAGGATGTTGGTGCATATTCTTTGCTCTTGCAAATCTTGGTTCAAATAAATAGGCTCACCCAATCAAACAGTCCTGTTGGGGGAGAAGAGTTTAACACCCCCACCCTTATTTCTGAAATACTTGCTTATATAAATGAGCATTTTACTGAAAAATTAACCTTAGATTCTATTGCTAACCACTTTTTTATAAGTAAATATCATATTTCTCACGAATTTAAAAACGCAGTTAATACAAGTCTCTATAGGTATATAATAATGAAGCGCTTAAATGCTGCCTATACTTTATTGAGCGAAGGTAACCCTGCTCAAGAGGTTTGCACAATGTGTGGTTTTGGTAATTATACCGTGTTTTTCAGAGCCTTTAAAGCCGAATTTGGAATAAGCCCTACCGAATGTGCAAAACAGTAGATTTTTATATAGTTCTTTCGTTACGGAACTGTGAAGGTGTTTTTCCTACTTTCTTTTTAAATAGCTTTGAAAAATAGTGAACATCCATAATACCGCAGTGAAGCGAAATGGTTTGTATTTGAAGCGCAGTTGTTTTAAGCAGATGCTTTGCGTAGGATATTCGCCTGTCGTTTATATATTCTGTAACCGTTTTTCCTGTTTCACGGTGGAATATGGTTGAAAGATAAACGCTGCTAACATTAAGGTGATTTGCAAGCGTGCTAAGGTTAAGCTCAGCAGAGGGGTCGGAATCGATTGCAATTACCGCCGCTTTCACAAGGGGAGAATAGGAGGACGACTGCTTTCTTACAAGTCGGCAATAGCTTTTAAACATTTCGGTCATAAGCTCGTTGCCTTGTTCTATTGATGCAAAAAGCTCAATTTTATTAGCAAATTCGGAAGAAAGCTTATCAATATAAATTGGGTGTACACCGCCGCGCTCGGCAGCTTTACGAAGTAATGTATTCATAATAATACTGTAGTTTTTGGCATTTCTAACCGGGTCGGCAACACGCTTTTCAAAAAAAGCTTCGTTAAATGCTGTGAAAAGTTTATTAAGCTTAGTTTCAGAGCCCATAGTTACTGCTTCAAGAATTTCGTTTTCAAAGGCATAGCGTCTTTCCATTGTTTTTGTATCTAAAAATATTTCGTCAAGCTCACGCCCCGAAGTTTCTGATAAGGGAGACTGCTCAAAAGAAGTATCGCTTACAATATCTGCTACTGTGTATTTGCCACCCCACATTCTTTCGCAAAAAGAATCCAAAAATACATATATTGGGCTATATTGGGATAATACAGGTAAAGTGCCGCAAAATTCGTTCACCATTTTTTTGTAACGCGGTTCAAAGCCATTTAATTCGCAAAGCTCAAGAATACGGGTTTCGGTCAACTTTTCTTGCAAAAAGGGTCCAATTATAGCAACCCTGCGCCCCGTACTTTTTGGCAATAAAAACGCGTTATATAAAAGAGAAAAAGAATCCTTAAATTTATAAAGTGTATTAGGCTTAACGGTACCTAACATATCTTCAAGCGTAATCTTTCGCGAGAAGATTTTTTCAAAAAAGGGAAGGTCTTTTTCATCTACATTATTTAAAAATGTATCAAAAGGAGAAAGTACTGTTACACTTAATCCACATTTTTGAAGTGTTTCCCTAAAAAATTCAAATTCATTTTCTTGAAACATTGTAAACCTCAACAAAATAGTTACTTATCATATATAATTTAGCACAACTTTTGTACAAAAACAACTATTATTTTTAATATAATATTAAAAAAATACAAAAATAGTTTAAAATTGTGCTAACATAACAGTATAAAAATATTTTATACTATATATAGCAAAATTATAAGTGAAATCACTTAAACATATTTAAGGAAAAGAGGAAAAAACAATGGCAAACAAGCAAGTCAAACTTGACGCTAACGGATACCGTAAGTTTAGTATCCGTGACTGCGTTGCTTATGCTGCAGGCGACCTTGGCTGTAACATGAGTTTTGCCCTTAAGGGCACAATGGCTATCTTCTGGACACAGTTTATGAAGATGGACCTTTGGTATGCACTACTTCTTATTGTAGTACAGGTGTGGGACGCAATTAACGACCCGCTTATCGGTTCTATTATAGACGCTGACAGACACAAGTATAAGAGAAACAAGTTTCTTACATACATCTGGGCAGGCTCGCTAGGACTTATTGTAGGTGGCGCTTGCTGCTTCTTACCTTTCCCGAATGCTCCTACCCTAGCAAAAGCAATAATCTTTATTGCAGGCTATGTTGTATGGGATGCTTTTTACACAGTTGCAAATGTTCCTTATGGCTCACTATTATCGTTGATTTCTAACGATGTTAAGGACCGCGCTTCTCTTTCAGCTTGGCGTTCAATCGGTTCTATTTTTGGTAATATGCTTCCAATGGTTATTCTTCCTTTCATAATTTATGATAAGGACAATAACTTAATTGGTAACAGAGTATTCATCGCAGCTCTTATAATGGGCGCACTTGGCTTCCTTTGCTTCCAGTTTATGATTAAGAACACAGAAATCCGTGTTGAAACAAATACCTTAGTTGGCGAAGATGCTCCTAAGTTTAATGTACTCAAAGCTTTTTGCAACTTTATAAAGAACCGCCCCGCAGTTGGCGCAACAGTTGCTGCTATGGGTATGTTTATCGGTATGCAGGGTGCTACTACCGCTGTTACTGTTATCTTCCAGTCTTACTTTAAAAATGTTCAAATTTCGGGTATTGTGCAGCTGTTCGCAATGATTCCGATAGTAGTATTTACTCCTCTTGCTCGTAAATGCGTTGCTAAGTTCGGTAAGAAAGAGCTTGCAACCTTTGGCTCTATTGTTTCTATGGTAGCAGGACTTGGCTTATTTATTATTATTCCAAATAATACCGGTCTTGACCTTATAATTTATATTTTATGTCAGCTCATTTTCTCGCTCGGTTTAGGTATCTACTCTACTGTTTCTTGGGCAATGATGGGCGACGCTATCGACTATAACGAATGGAAATTCGGCACTCGCGAAGAAGGCACTGTATATTCGCTTCATTCCTTCTTCCGTAAGTTAGCACAAGGTATTGGTCCTTCACTTGTTCTTATCATTATGGTTGCTTTCGGTTATGTTGGCGCAAATGAAGGTAATCAAGCTTGGGAAGTTGCTGTTAATATGAGATATATCGTTGCAGCAACATTTATGTTCTCGGCTGTACTTCAGTTCATCGGTCTTGGTGTTATTTATAATCTTGACAAGAAGACTCTTGCTCAGATGAATAAAGACCTTGGCAGAGATGAAACAGACGAAGTTGCAGAAACTGCTGAAAATTAAAACAAAAAAGTCCGATAGCTTAAGCTGTCGGACTTTTATGAATAAATTTATTAGGAGAAGATTATGAGAAATATTGTAAACATCAATGCTAAATGGGCTTTTACAAAGCAGGCAAGCGAAATTCCTGCAGCTATGCCTACTGACTGGAATTTTGTTAATCTTCCACATTCCTGGAACGCTATTGACGGACAGGATGGCGATAACGATTACTTCCGCGGCACCGCTTACTATGCAAAAGCCTTTAATAAGACAGATTTACCCGAAGCTGAGCAGTACTACCTTGAAATTAAGGGTGCAAACTCTTCTGCTACAGTTTATTTAAACGGTAAAGAGCTTGCCAGTCACGATGGCGGTTATTCTACTTGGAGAGTTAATTTAACCGATGCTTTAGCATTTTCTAACCTTTTAGTTATTAAGGTTGATAACTCCGCAAACGAAACCGTTTATCCCCAAATGGCAGACTTTACCTTCTACGGCGGTATTTATAGAGATGTTAACATTATTTGTGTTAAGCAGTCTCACTTCGACCTTGATTTTTTTGGTGCACCAGGTATTGCGGTTACTCCTACAGTAGAGGGCGAAAATGCTAAGATTCACGCTGAAACCTATCTTACAAACGCTAAAATGGGTCAGTCAGTACGTTACACAATTTACGACAGGGAAGAAAATGCGCTCGATAGCATTGAAACCGCTGACACTACTGCAGATTTTGTAATTAACAATGTTCATTTATGGAACGGTAAATTTGACCCGTATCTTTACTGCTGTGAAGCCGAGCTTATTGAAGATGGTGAAGTAATCGATAATGTTTGCACTCGTTTCGGTTGCCGCACCTTTGAGATTGACCCCGATAACGGCTTTATTCTTAACGGTAAGGAATATCCCTTACGCGGTGTTTCTCGCCACCAAGACAGATGGGGCTACGGCAATGCTCTACTTCCTGAACATCACGAAGAAGATATTAATTTAATTTGCGAGCTTGGCGCTACAACAATCCGTCTTGCTCACTATCAGCACGACCAATATTTCTATGACCTTTGCGATGAAAAAGGTTTAGTGATTTGGGCAGAAATTCCCTATATTTCAAAGCATATGCCTACAGGTAGAGAAAACACAATTTCTCAAATGAAGGAACTTATTTACCAAAATTATAACCACCCGTCTATAGTTGTTTGGGGACTTTCAAACGAAATTAGTATCGGTGGTTCGGATGATGACCTTCTCGAAAACCACAGAATACTCAACGACCTTTGTCACGAGCTTGATAAAACTCGTCTTACAACCATTGCGGCAGTTTCTATGTGTAAAATGGATGATCCGTATCTCCAAATCCCCGATGTTGTTTCCTACAACCACTACTTCGGTTGGTACGGCGGCGAAACTTCTATGAACGGTCCTTGGTTTGATAAATTCCACAAAATGCACCCAACTATTCCGATTGGTTGCTCTGAGTACGGTTGCGAAGCTCTTAATTGGCATACTTCTGATCCAAGACAAGGCGACTATACTGAAGAATATCAGTCCTACTATCACGAAGAGCTTATTAAACAACTCTTTACCCGCAAATATATGTGGGCTACACACGTTTGGAATATGTTTGACTTCGGTGCCGATGCAAGAAACGAGGGCGGCGAAAACGGACAAAACCATAAGGGTCTTGTAACCTTTGACCGTAAGTATAAGAAGGACTCATTCTATGCTTATAAGGCTTGGCTTTCTGATGAACCGTTTGTACATCTTTGTTCAAAGCGTTATATTGACAGAGTAGAAGATGAAACAGTAGTTACTGTTTATTCAAATCTTCCTGAGGTTGAACTTTTTGCAAACGGCGTATCGGTTGGTAAGAAAACTGCTGAAGACCACTTCTTTAAGTTTACTGTTAAAAACCAAGGCGAAACCGAACTTGTTGCTGTTGCAGGCGAATATAAGGACCAAAGTGTTATCCGCAAGGTAGATACTTTTAACGAAGCATATAGACTTGTTGAAAAGGGCGCTATTCTTAACTGGTTTGATATTGATGCTCCTGAAGGTTATCTTTCCTTAAACGATAAGATGAGCGATATTATATCTACTTTACAGGGTAAGATGCTCTTTATGGGTCTTTTTGCAAAGATGATGGGCGGCAAAAAGGGTAAAGACGGCGAAGAACCTAAAATGGAAGCTATGGGCTTTGAATTAAATGCTGATATGATGAGTATGATGGGCGGCTTTACAGCACTCAGACTCTTTACCCTTATGGGCGGTATGATGGATGTTAAGTTTACAAAAGAAGAACTTTTAAAGCTTAACTCTAAGCTTAATAAAATTAAAGCTCCAAAGAAAAAGTAGTTTAAAAATGAGCACTCTTTTGAGTGCTTATTTTTTTAGGTAGACTCTATAAAAGTTCACTTATCTATTGACAACGGTATGCCTATACTATAATATATAACTAATGTAATTGTTATAAAGGATGGCATAAATTAATGGATAGAATCGCAGATTATATTAACGATTTCTTAAACCCTTTGGCAGAAATATCTGCCGCGATATTAGAGCTTATTGGTATTATTATAATTATTGTTGGCTCGGCTCGCGCCTTAGTTCTTCTTTTTAAGCACATATTAGCAAAAGGGGATTTTAGTATAGCAAACGACCTTGGTCGTGCACTTTCGTTGGCTTTAGAGTTTAAGATGGGCGCCGAGATTATTAAAACCGTTATTATACATAACCTTGAAGAACTGGCAATACTTGGTAGTGTAATAATTATTCGTGCTTTATTGGCGTTTATAATTCATTTTGAAATTCATTCAGAAAAAGGAAAATTTAAAAGAAAAAATAAAGAAAAATCAGACTGATTTATAACAGTGGGGATATTTTATGAAAATCACAAAGATAAATGATAATATCTATCGCATAACTACCGAATATAAGGATATTTGGACAACACTTTATGTGATTAAAACCGATATGGGTGATATGCTTTTTGATGCGGCAAGCTTCGATAGTGATGCCGAAAAGTACACCCTACCGTTTTTAAAAGAATGTGGTGTTACTAAGGAAAGCTTAAAATACATATTTATATCGCACGACCATTCCGACCATGCAGGCGGTCTGAATGCGCTTTTGCCACATTATCCCGATGCGGTAGTTCTTTCGCGCTCTAGTGACCTTAAAAACCGCTTTGCCGAATATAATGTTACTGCTCCAAGCGAAAGCGACCAATTTTTAGATGTTTTAGAGGTTGTAACTATTGTAGGTCATACCTGTGATTGTGCCGCGATATATGATAAGCGTACAAAAACCCTTATAACAGGGGATTGCTTACAGGTATGGGGTATTGTGGGCTCACAAAACTGGGCGGCAAATATCCGTTTTCCTGTAGAGTATTTTGCTGATATTGAAAAGGTAAGCAAAATGGATATCGACCAAATTTTAACCGCACACGATTATTATCCCTTGGGTTATAGAGCCGATGGTAAGGCAGAAATTGCGCGTTATCTTGAAGGTTGCCGCGAACCGCTTTTAAAACTTAAGGATTTAATACGTGAGAACCCTGATACCGATGACCAAGGTATTTGCGATATTTATAATGTAGGAAAGCATATACCTACATTCCATGAAGGTGTTGTTAAGTATATAAGAGCAGCTATGAAAAAGGGAAAATTTTAGTATATTAAAACCGCAAGTAATTTGCGGTTTTAATTTTTGTGTTGATTTTTGGTACATATTTGGGTGATTTTAGTAAAAATGTGGTGTTTTATTGCTCGTGCAATAATTAAATGCTATAATGTGAAAAGAGAAATAGCAAGGGAGTTTTATTATGGTAAAACATATTATTCTTTGGAAATTAAAGGATGAATGTAACACAAACGAAGTAAAGAATGGTATTAAAACCGCACTTGAAGGTCTTTTGGGGGTAGTACCCGGTCTTTTAGAAATTAAGGTTCAAACTGAATCTTTGTCAAGTTCTAATGCCGATGTTATGCTCTATTCCGTACTTGAAAGCGAAGAAGCCTTAAAGGGTTATGCTGTTCACCCTGCTCACGTTGCAGCAGCCGATAACTTTGTAAGGCCTTTTACCGAAACTCGCTCTTGCATAGATTTTGAAGTATAATAAGGGAGAAAGTAAAATGAAGGTTTTAATGATTGGTGCTCATCAGGATGATAATGAGTTTCGTTGTGGCGGTACTGCATACAAATTAGTGCAAAAGGGTCACGAAGTAAGATTTTTAAGTATGACTAACGGTTGCGGCGGTCATCATATTTTGACCCCAGCCGAAACTACTGTAACACGCGCTAAAGAATCTGCCGCAGTTGCAAAGCTTTTGGGTGTCACATATGACGTTTGGCAGGATAGCAACGATTGTATGCTTGTAGCCGACCTTGAAACCCGTCGTCGCCTTATCCGTTATATCAGAGAATTTTCACCCGATGTTATTATTGCGCATAGAACTAACGATTACCACGCTGACCACCGTGCTTCAGGTCAGCTTGTAATGGATGCTTCTTATATGCTTATTGTTCCGCACGAATGTCCTGATGTTCCTGCAATGAGAAAAACTCCTATAATTATGTATAATGAGGATAATTTTAAAGACCCCGAATTCCACGGTGACCTGGTAATTGATATTAATGATGCTATTGAAACCAAACTTCGTATGGCGCATCTTAATGTTTGTCAGGTTTATGAATGGCTTCCATACACCAATGGTCAGGAAAACGAAATTCCTGAAAGCGATGAAGCTCGTTTTGAGTGGCTTTGCGGTATGGACCTTAACAAATGGTATTCTGATGAAGAGGTTATGTCTAAGCCTATGCCTATAAGCCGCGGTATTCGCTTTGCACGTCCCGCAGCACGTTTTAGAGACAAGCTTATTGAAGAATACGGTCTTGAACGCGGCAGTAAAATCCGTTTTGCAGAAGCATTTCAGGTTTGCGAATACGGTAGCGCAATGACCGAAGAAGTTAGAAAAGAATTTTTATCTTTATAATGTAAAATAAGAAGGTCTTTAAATTGATTAAAAAAATAGACTACAAGTGGGTAATAGCGGCGCTTTGCTTTATAATGGTTTTTACTTGCTTAGGCTTTTGCAGTTCTACAAGAAGCCTTTTTGTAAAGCCCATAACCGAAGCACTTTCAATGGAACGAAGTGTTTATTCGTTTACTGATAGCTTTCGTTTTATAGCGGTTGCTATTGTTAATATGTTCTTTGGCGCACTTGTTTCGAAATTTGGTTTAAGAAAGCTTATAGCCGCAGGTTTTATATCGCTCACCCTTTCTATGACAATATACGCTACGGCAAATGTTTTTTGGCAGTTCTATATTGCAGGTACTCTTTTGGGTGTTGGCTTTTCTTGGACTACAACCACAATGGTAGGGTGTGTAGTAAACCGTTGGTGTAAAGAGAATAAGGGTACTATAATGGGCGCCATTTTGGCAGCTAACGGACTTGGCGGTGCGGTTGCTACACTTCTTGTAACCAAGATTATAAACGACCCGAGTAATATATTTGCTTACCGTAATGGTTATTGGATGATAGCGGCAGTTATTGCATGTGTTGGTACTGTTGTAGTGCTTTTCTTCAGGGAAGCGCCTAAAAACACTTCTGATGCAAAGCCGAAAACCGAAGATACCCCTAAGAAAAAACGCCGCGGTAACAGTTGGGTTGGTATTGAATATTCAAAGGCAATTAAAATGCCACATTTCTATATGGCGGCAATTTGTATTATGCTTACAGGTGCTATTTTACAGGGTATTACCGGCGCATCAGCAGCCCATTTGGAAGATGTTGGTATAGACAAAGGCTATGTGGGTCTTGTTATGAGCGTTCATTCGGTTTTCTTGGCTGTTTTCAAGTTCGCGACAGGTATTATTTACGATAAATTTGGCCTTAAAACCACCGTTAATATTTGTTCTATAACTGCGGTGGGTGTTATGTTAGTGCTTGCTTTCGTAACCCCAACACCAACAGGCAGAATTATGGCAATGGTGTATGGTGTGTTTGCCGCATTGGCACTCCCACTTGAAACAATTATGTTGCCTATTTACGCAGGGGATTTGTTTGGCGATATATCTTTTGATAGGGTATTGGGTGTTTTTGTATCGGTAAACTCGGTAGGATATGCGCTAGGTTCGGTAATAATTAACGGTTGTTTCGATATTTTTGGCAGCTACAAGGGCGTATTTATAGCCGCCGCTTGCGTTATGCTTGTTATAACCTGCGTTTTGCAGTATGTAATGTTTGCAAGCCGTCGTGTAAGGAAGCAAGTAGAAGCTGCATAATTGATATTTAAAAATTCCCACCAGGTTTGGTGGGAATTTTTTCTTACAAAAGGGGAGAGCGGCTATAATTTTGCATTAAGTTTTTTGCTTGCTATTTTTATTGAAACAAAAACGGTTATCCATACTACAAAATATATAATTAGGAAAATCGCAGTGAAAATAAGTAAAGCATTTATATTAAACGGAATCCAGTCATTTATAAGATAACAAACAACATATGCAACATATAAAACGGATAGATGGCATAAAAGCGATTTTGGAATGCTAAAGCTTTCTATTTGGTTAAATACCGATGCACCTGCCTGAACAAAGGCAAGAAAATAAATCGAAACAATAGCAATCAGGGTTTGTATACCGCTTAGCGAAAAGTTTTCAGCTGTTTTTTCAATAATAGCGTAAATTATGCCAAGAATTATGGGACCAAAACCACCAAAAATAATACCTCTATGCAAAAAAGTTTTCAAATATTTATTCATAATTATATACCTAACCTTTCTTTAATAACTTTAAGTTGTCGGCGTGAAACATAGTCTATGTGACCGTTTTTAAAGCGAATTTTAAGTGTTCCCGATATAGATGTGTCAAAGCGTTCCATTTTTTTGATATTTGCAAGACATGACTGATTTATTTTTACAAAGCTTTCGGGCAGCTTTGCTTCAAGGGTATAAAGCCGTTCTTTTAATAAATACTGTTCATTGTTACAAATGGCGTAAACTTTGTTATCAATTACGCTAATGCAGTGAATGTTCATAGGTTCAAGCTTTACAATTTCGCTGTTTTTATATCCTAAAAGTGCAGTTTCAGATTGTTCAGTAAGTCTTTTAATCTCTTTTACAATTGCATTTTCTTCCTTTGCGTAAACTATAATCTTTTCTTCGCAATCAGCATCAATTATTATCTCGCATTTCACTCTATCATCTCCTTTCGCTGTTATCTTACACTACCCAAAAATCTTTTTCAAGTGTTTTTACGCGTTCGGTAAAAATATAAAACTAAACGGAAAAAATCCGCCCAAATGGACGGATTTTCAATTGTAAAATTATGGTAGTGTAGTAACTGCTATCGCACAATGACTGATAGTAAGACTAGATAAATGGGTTTTATATTTATACTATTTATAATTTATAATGCATTAGCGGATAACTTATAGATTTACCGAATAATCCTTTTTATATCCGTGCGCACCAAAAATCTGCCAATTTCCTACACCAAGGCGCTGTAAAATTGCATTTCTTTCTTCTAAACATAATTTAGGGTCTGTATCAACCGATGTCATTAATATTGGCGCATATCGGTTATATTTTTCTTGTTCAGGAGTTAGACCGTGCATATTTATATAAACATCACCCGTAATGGCAATATGGTTAGAATAATCTATTAAAATAATTTCACCGGGTAAATGGCCGCCCTTACCTTCATATACTTCAAAATTCAGTTCGCCAAAATTGTAAAATCCTATTTGTGTTAGGGGCTTGTCGTAATATTCGGCGCTATCCCACATTTTAATAACCTTTTGCGGATTTACCGCCTTGTATTCAGTAAGGGTTTTGCAAATATTAATATAAGGCTTGTGCAAAGGATTTTCTTCTCGGTACCCGTTTAGACCGTTATATTCTTTTTCTAAACATTTTGCCGTTTTTTCATTAGTAATAATTTCATCAAATATTGGCAAAAGTCCGCAATGGTCAACATCGGCATGAGTAATAAGTATTCTCTTTTTTAGTGTGCTGAAATTGGGAATAATTTTTTCGAAAATATCAAGCATTTCTTTTTGATAACAAGCATAACCGCTATCAATAAATAAATATTCATCATTACTTTTAATGATCATAGTATTACTACCACATGGCGGTTCGATTAAAATGATTTCAGTATTTTTGGAAATTTGATGTGTACTTATACGCGGTGTGAAGTTGGCTCCTTTAGAAATACTTAATAGCTCGGCAAATTTGGTTATACTGTCGAATGTTCGGTAAGGGGATAACCCTTTTTCATCCAATGTTTGCATAGCAAGATTAACGTTGATTAAAAGTTCGTGATTTGCATCTGCCGATAATCCCATCATTTGCGACAAACCTAAAACATATGTGTTATAGAAAATACTATTATCATATACATTTTTAGAGCGGTTGTAGTTAATAACACGCACCTTACAAAGCTGTTCTGCACGAGTTAAAAAACAGGAAATTTTATCAGAATCATCTACATATAATCCCATTTTAAAATATTGATAATCAGTTCCGTTTTCTTGCGAGCTTATATAAGATATATTGAAATTAAATTCGCTTATAAGCTTTAAAATATCGGTAACACTTCCGGGGACATCTTTTAAACAAAATTCCAATAAAACAATGCTGGTTTTATTGTCTATATCGTTACCCAAATAACCGATTTTTTGAAGCTCTAAATCTGCTTTTTTAAGCTGCTCTTCTGTACCGTCTGCATCAATAAATAGAATATGAGAATCAATAGCTTTATTATAATTAACTCTCGTGATATTAATTCCTAACGAGGAAAAACATTCGCTTGCTTTTAGGAAAGCACCGATATGGTCAGGCATAGATGTTATATAGGTTTTTTTCATGGTAATAATCCTTAAAAATGAATAGGTTTTAATAATATAAAACTATTATATCATATTAGTAACAAAATACAATAGAAATCCGCCCGAATTTCTTCGGGCGGATAGTTTTACTTTATGAAATTATCTTATTTCATATCCTTGATTGCAGCCTGTGCTGCTATTGGCAAAAGAGAGAAATTAAATGTAATTTATTTTTGGCTTGCTATCGAGAGTGCGTACCATCTTTTTATATAGCTATCCTTCAACAATTCTTTGTCTTGTTCTACTAATTTTATAAACAAATTTGTAAGCCCATCCCATTCTGTGTAGTCGCCAGCAGGATAGATTGTCCACTGTAACTGCTCTAGTGTCCAGTTGTTTTTTATTGAGTTATGTAACATTGACGTTGTTGCATAGTTTTCTTCGCTATCTGTACCACCTAATGCAATAGGATGAATATGGTCTACGGTTGGTATCAACTCCCAATACGCGTTGTGACATTCGTCCATTTTCCAATGTGGATGATAGGGGAAAACATCGGGTAAATAGTATGAAACAACTTTTAATAACCCAGGATTTACCAAACGTTGCCCTGAATATCTGTCTATAAAACCATCTTTGATAAATTGTTTAATTTTTTGTTTATCACTATATGTTCTTTTCTCTCGCTCTAAATTAACAAAGGGGTAATCGTCTTGTATGTTTTTTATTGCCTCGCTTTTGTTTTTACCTAATAGGTTAATTGCAACTCTTTTTAAAACTTCACCTTTCAAAATTCCGCTTCTCCTGTAATTTTATTTGTAATCATTATATCACATATCAACCAATAATTAAAGAAAAATCCGCCCGAAGAAATTCGGGCTGATAAATTGTTTTATTTGGTTATGAATTATTTCATATCCTTAATAGCAGCCTGTGCAGCAGCGAGGCGTGCGATCGGAACGCGGAATGGTGAGCAAGATACATAGTCGAGGCCAATCTTATGGCAGAACTCAACAGATACAGGGTCACCGCCGTGTTCACCGCAGATACCGCAGTGGATTTCAGGACGGGTCTTTTTACCCATAGCAACAGCCATATCCATTAATTTACCAACGCCAGTCTGGTCGAGCTTAGCAAATGGATCGTTTTCATAGATCTTGGTGTCGTAGTAAGCGTTTAAGAACTTACCAGCGTCGTCACGGCTGAAGCCGAAGGTCATCTGGGTAAGGTCGTTAGTACCGAAGCAGAAGAATTCAGCTTCCTTAGCAATGTCATCAGCGGTGAGACATGCTCTTGGGATTTCCATCATAGTACCAACTTCGTACTTGAGTTCTACGCCTGCAGCAGCGATTTCTGCATCAGCAGTAGCAACAACAACATCCTTAACAAACTTAAGTTCCTTAACTTCGCCGGTTAAAGGAATCATAATTTCGGGAACGAGGTTCCAAGCAGGATGAGCCTTCTTAACATTGATAGCTGCACGGATAACAGCAGCGGTTTGCATCTTTGCAATTTCAGGATAGGTAACTGCAAGACGGCAACCACGGTGACCCATCATTGGGTTGAACTCGTGGAGAGAAGAGATGATATTCTTAATATCTTCAACAGTTTTGCCCTGTGCATCAGCTAAAGCCTTGATGTCTGCTTCTTCAGTAGGAACGAATTCATGTAGAGGCGGATCAAGGAAACGGATGCAAACGGGGTTGCCTTCAAGAGCTTCATAAAGCTTCTCGAAGTCGCCTTGTTGATAGGGGAGAATCTTTTCAAGAGCAGCTTCGCGCTCAGCAACTGTGTCAGCACAGATCATTTCGCGGAAAGCAGCGATTCTGTCAGCTTCGAAGAACATATGCTCAGTACGGCAAAGACCGATACCTTCAGCACCAAGTTCGCGAGCCATCTTAGCATCAGCAGGAGTACCAGCATTGGTACGAACTTTTAATGTACGGAATTCGTCAGCCCAAGTCATAATTCTACCAAATTCACCAGCGATTTCAGCATCAACGGTGGGGATAATACCGTCATAGATATTACCGGTAGAACCATCGATAGAAATGTAGTCGCCTTCGTTATAGGTCTTGCCAGCAAGAGTAAACTTCTTGTTAGCTTCGTCCATAATGATTTCGCCACAACCAGATACGCAGCAGGTACCCATACCACGAGCAACAACGGCAGCGTGTGAAGTCATACCACCACGAACGGTTAAAATACCTTGAGAAGCCTTCATACCTGTAATATCTTCAGGTGAAGTTTCCAAACGAACAAGGATAACCTTTTCGCCACGGTTGTTCCATTCTTCTGCATCTTCAGCAGTGAATACAACCTTACCGCAAGCAGCACCAGGAGAAGCGCCTAAGCCCTTACCAGCAGGGGTAGCAGCCTTTAATGCTTTGGTGTCGAATTGGGGGTGGAGAAGGGTATCAAGGTTGCGAGGATCGATCATAGCAACAGCTTGCTTCTTGTCGATCATATTTTCGTCAACTAAGTCACAAGCGATCTTGAGTAAAAGAGGTAGCGCTATGATTCATTTAAACAGAACCAAAATTCAAAATCTTGCCGCCGATGAGGTGGTATTCCAGCGTGGATTAACATATTTCAAAGAAAAACGGGTGGTGCATGCTGCCTGTTCCAAAAATAAAAAGCTTTATACCTTTACCGTGCAGGGAAACCAGACCTATCGCGTTACGGTGGAAGTAACAGGAGAACAGGATGTGGAGTTTTCCTGTAATTGTCCTGCCCGCTATTCCCAAAAGGGCGCTTGTAAGCATACCGTAGCCTACACACTGCTTGTTGTCTGCGTTGCGTTTGTGCTTTTCCGCGCCGAAAGCTTTGCTCAGGCGTGGGATATGCTCACCGCCATGTTCACCGGCTTCGGTATAACGGAAGCCTCGCTGCTGATGCTGCCCGACCTGTGCCCGCTGTTCAATACACTGTGCATCGTGCTCGGCGTGATATTCTCCGCACCGCTGCTGCGTCCCCTGTGGAACACCGAGCCGCGGCTGACCGCCCGTTCCCGTGCCGCTTCGGCTGCCGGTTACGCGCTGGCGATTCCGCTGTATAT